>JAEUUQ010000127.1 GCA_016787505.1 Saprospiraceae bacterium
ACGGCGGCAAAGGCTATGAGGCGTTCCTGGAAAGAGCCGTTGCCGATCCATCGCAGCGCCCAATCGGCCTTTTGCTTTACACAGGGTACCGTATCGATGGCATTAAAAAGGTAGTCCTTCTCCTTGGGGTCCTTTATATAGGTATCAATAAGTAGCGAGTAGGTTTCGGAGTGAATATTCTCCATCATAATCTGGAAGCCGTAGAAAAACTTGGCTTCGGTGTATTGCACTTCGCTGACGAAATTTTCGGCCAGGTTTTCATTCACGATACCGTCGCTGGCGGCAAAAAAAGCCAGCACGTGTTTGACAAAGTGGCGTTCGTCGTCATTGAGGCGGTCGTTCCAATCGGTGAGATCTTGCGAAAGGTCTATCTCTTCCGCCGTCCAGAAACTGGCTTCCGATTTTTTATAAAACGACCAGATATCACTGTGTACAATGGGAAAAAGTACAAACCGATTGGGGTTTTCCTGCAGGATAGGCTCACTAGCGTTTGACATGGTTGATGTGGTGTGTTGAATCATTTATTATTAGTGTGCTTGTTTTTTGGCAATAAAAAATCTTTCGCTGAGGCGCATTTGAGCGCCGGCGAATAATGTTCCTGCTGCGTTAATTGGCACGGATCCCTTCTGTGTGTGCCGGTTATGTTTTCTCTGCGTGACCGCATGCCGGGTTATGACGCCCGGTTGTGCGACATTTGCGATCACTAAAATAGAAAAACTGCAAATGCCAGGGTTTATATTTTTTCCACAAAATGTGGATAACTGATCTAATTATTTGATTTTCAATTATTTTATTGTGTTAATTATTTTTTCCACATTGTGGATAACTGAATGTGGAAAATTCAAGGACGCATAATCAAAAAAGTGACATTTTGTGCTTTTGAAAGGTATTTGAGATTAGTCTAAACAGCTACAAGGATGGCAGGATGCCCGTCTGGCAGGTTGCTAGTTCTTATGCTCAGGCGCAAACCGAGCCTCTAACAGGAGGAAAATCCTATTTCGGTATTCGACAATAATTTGCGTGTAGTACCCAATCCTCTATCTACACAAATTAGCGAACAAACAACTTTTTCGTGACGGCAAAATGATCATTTTTCAACGACAGCAGATAATAGCCGCTGCTCAGGCCGCCGAGGTAGAGTTGTTCGCCGTTGTTAGCTATGGTTCCCTGCATAAAACCTACGCCTGCGGCATTGGCCAATTGGAAGTCAAATACCAGGGATCCGTCGCCGGGAATACTTACATACGCTGTAGCGGGGTTGGGAACGAGGTGTATTTGTACAGGGGTTGCTTCTTCTGTGCCAACTGTGGTGCCGACAGTGACCGAAAAAGAAAGCGTATCGGCACAGCACCAGTTGTGTGTAATGAGTTGCACAGTGTATACGCCTGGAGCGGAGTAAGTATGCGTACCTGGATCGCGTAGATCAGAAACGGCGCCGTCGCCAAAATCCCAGTGCCAGGAAGTAGCGTACCGCGATGTATTCTGGAAGCTGGCCGTGAGGTTATCAACAGAAGCTTGCGCCAGGGCGGGCGGAACGACCAACAGCTGGCCGCACAGGCTTTGGGTGCCGATAAATACGGCTGATCCAAAAGCTGCATCACTTACATCGGCGATAGCAATTTTCACGTGATACAAAGTGCCTGCCGTAGCGGTGAATGACGCCGGCAGGAGCGTAGTAAGCCCGTCAAATACGACGCTCTGGCCGCCAAGGCCTTCATAGTTTATATAATACACGGCATTGGAATCGGCATTAATGGTATTGATGCTGACTGCGTAGTCGTGGCCGGGCACCATGGCAATATTTTCAGGAGTAGTACCCACTTCGCCTACCCAAAAGCTAAAAATATCATTGAAATTAGTGTTGGCAAATTCGGGGTATTCCTCGGAGCCGAAAATATAGCGAAAATCGAGTTCGCCGTCTTCTGCCACCAGCAAGTCGAATTCGAGTACGGCGGCATCATAAGTAGGCCATCCAGCCATTGCCGATAAATCACTATCGCCGGCATAAGGAGGAATGTCTATATAGCCGTTATAAAATACACTGGAAGGATAGGCTAGTTCGTCCACCTTGCCTGTGGCCAAAACCAGCCCCGCGTTTACTCCCAAGTCGGTAGTAGCCGCTTCGAAATAGCCCATAGCGAGGGGTGCGCCGCTGAAGGTGATGTTCTGCGGTGTAGCGCACGAATTGCTAAAAAAATCGATCACCATTTGCTCCGCGGTGAAGCTGGTATCGATAAACAAACCTGTTTGGGCCCGCATGGCCGTATGTTGCAGCAGACTACCGCAAAATATCAAGAGGTAAAATTTGTTTTTCATGATACTGATGCTAGATATTTTTTATGGAACGGAATGATTGTCAAAAATACATTTTTATTGGGGAAAGTTTAGCGGGTGGGTTTAGCGATTAGGTTTAGCTGTATGTTTAGAACTAAACCCTATCGCTAAACTGCCGAAGGCACTAATACATCCGTTTGCGCTGAAAAAACCAGGCCAGGAAAATGCTAAACACGGTGGCAACCACCAAAATGGCATAGCCCACCTGGCGGTGTTCCTGATAGGGCAGGTTCACATTCATACCATAGAAACTGGTGATAAGCGTGGGCACCATCAGCACCACCGTAATAAGCGTAAGGCGGCGCATAGTGTGGTTGAGGTTATTAGAAATGATAGAGCCGTAGGCGTCCATCGTGCCGTTGAGGATATTGGTATACACATTGGCCATTTGTAAGGCCTGGCTATTATCGATAATAATATCCTCAAACAGGTCGCTTTTATCTTCGTCGCCGCTCACGTGGAGGAAATCGGAGCGCTTCATTTTCATCTTCAACAATTCGTTGGCACTCAGTGCATTGACAAAATAAACCAAACTTTTTTCGATACTGAGCAATTGTTTGAGCTCCTTATTGCGGCTCGAGTCGTACAATTCCTGCTCGATGAGATTGCGCTTGAGGTTGAGTTTTTTCAGGGCATTGAGGAAGCGGTATACGTTTTGCTCCATGAGTTGGAGTACAAAAAGCATATCGTCGGCGGGGTGAAAATTTTTCACCCTGTCTTCGAGAAACAGGCGCAAAACGGGATTTTGGTGCCCCGAAACGGTAATGACATGTTCTATTGTGATAATGATACCAATGGGGGCTGTAATATATATGGCGTCTTTGTCTTCTTCTTCTTCGCTGAGTACGGGTGTGCTAAGTAGAATAAGGCGTACGTCGCCTTCGCGTTCATAACGCGAGCGTTCGTCGATGTCGAGGGAGTCGATGAGAAAGTCGAGCGGCAGGTCAAAACGCTGGGCAGTTTCTTCGAGTTCCTCCTGGCTGAAGGGCGGAGAGATATTTACCCAGCACGAGACCTCCGGTTGGTCCAATTCTATGAGTTTCCCTCCCTGTCGTGTGTAGTAGCGTACCATGGCCCACAAAAGTAATGTATTATTGTGAACAGTGAACAGTGAACTGTGAACTGCTCCCTGTTCTGTTCACAGTTCACAGTTCACTGTTCACACATTTGCTTTCCTCCACAAAATTACTTATATTTGTAAAGGTACCGGTAGCGCCATAAAGTTGGAAAAGCGCCGGTGGCCACACCGCAAACCCGCCCGGACGGGAGCGCCCGTTGGAGGGTGCGGCGTAGCGCACTCTAAATAACATAAGTCATGATCGTTGACGAAAGAGAAATCCTGATTTACTACAATCCGGATTCCAATTCCGACCTTAAAACGGTGGCTTTCGCTCAGAGCATTACGCCCTTTGTAAAAAGCTATACATACCAGCAAGCTCCAATCAGCAACCTGAGGTGGGAGCAGATCTTCCAGGCCATCGGCATGCCGCCCAAAGAAATGCTCAACAAATCCGATCCTTATTATCAGGAAAACATCCGCGGGCACGAGTTTGACGACGATGGTTGGATGAAAATCTTGCGTCACAATCCTCAGCTTATCAAAGCGCCCATAGCCATCCGCGGCGATAAAGTAATATTGTGCGAATCGCCCAAAGACATTTACAAATTGACCGAAGTAGAAGAAGTTGAAAAGGAGGTATAAACTTTTTGCCCCATTTTGAGGTGATTCTTATGGCCTTTTGTACTTTTGGACGGGCGCATGAAGCGCATGTGCCGGATCACATTCAATTGTGTCGTAAAAGCATTTTTTCATTTTAATCCAGAGGCTTATGTCATTTGAAGTAGAAGGCAAGCTCGTCAAAAAGTACGATATAGAAAGCAAGACCAGCTCATTTCAGGCTCGCGAGTTTGTTATTGAAATAGAAAGCGGCGGCTATCCGCAATTCGTCAAATTCCAACTGGTGCAGGACAGGTGTATCCTGATTGATGCCTATGAAGAAGGCGAGCAGATCAAGGTTCACTTTGACTTGCGCGGACGGGAATGGCAGGGTAAGTATTTTACCAACCTCAATGCCTGGCGTATTGAGAAAGGATCGACAGCGGCAGCCCCTGTGGCAAGCACCGGCGGCAGCGATGCTTCGTTCCCCAGTGCCGGTGATGAACCGGCACTGCCGGCTAGCGCCGACGATGATTTGCCCTTTTAAGCTGTATTTTATGATTATTACTTTTGTAAAGGTTTGGAAGGAAGATCTCACCCTTACCAAACCTTATACTATTGCCTATCATACCATTAGCGCAGTGGAAAATGTATTTCTGCTGCTCGAAACCAATAACGGAATGCGGGGTATCGGCGTAGCCGCCCCCGCAGAATTCGTGACGGGCGAAAAGGAGTCTGACAGCCTCTACGCCCTCCAGACTCATGCAGAAGCGCTATTGCTAGGGAAAGACGTGCGCGACTACCAGACATTGCTCCGTCAAAGTCTGGCCGCCATGCCCGCACAGCCTGCCGCACGCGCAGCTATAGATATCGCATTGCACGATCTTATCGCCCAATATCTGGGCATTCCGCTGACTCGTTACCTGGGGCAGGTTTACGAGGGCCTCCCAACCTCTGTGACGATAGGCATCAAAAGCGCAGAAGACACTGTGGCGGAAGGACGCCAATATATAGCCGACGGCTTTCACGTCATCAAACTCAAAACCGGCCGACCGGAGGTAGAAGAAGATATAGCTGTATTTCGCAAACTTCGCGAAGCAGTAGGGCCCCATGTGGTGATTCGCGTAGACGCCAACCAGGGGTATACGCCTGCGGCATTGGAGGCTTTTGCTAACACATGCGACTCCCTTGGCGTCGAGTTTTACGAACAACCCCTGCCCAAAAAACAATCTTCGCGGATGCTGGAAGTCCCCGAAGACTTACGCCGCCGCTGCGCCGCCGACGAAGACCTCATCAGTCCCGCCGACGCGCTGTACCTGGCTCATCCCCCCCACCCTTTCGGTATCTTCAATATCAAACTTATGAAATGCGGGGGTGTCGGCCAGGCATTGGATATAGCCCGTATAGCCCAGCTAAGCGGCATCGGACTGATGTGGGGTTGCAACGATGAAAGTGCGGTGAGTATTAGTGCGGCGCTTCACGCCGCTCTTGCCTGCCCCGCTACGCGCTATCTCGACCTCGACGGCAGTTTTGACCTGGCCAGGGATGCCGTTTTTGGCGGCTTTGCGCTTCGCGACGGCTGTCTGTATCCTACCGGCAAGCCGGGGCTGGGCGTCGACCTGCTGGCCGGATACCTGACTTGAGCCGGCCTTATAGGTACCTATTTGCACATCTACTATTACTACCCAGAGTAAAAAGGCAAAAAACGCGGCTTTTTGCATTATAGGCAAAGTGTCGATGTAATTACCTGTAGTGTATATATAATTGTTAATGCCTATCAAAAAGAGGCAAATTATCCCTCCCCCGACCAGCTTATACTCCTTTTTAAGGTAAAGTGCCCGAAAAGTGCCCAAAAGCGCGATTATACCCAGCACAACCGACGAATATATGACCAGGTCATGATAATTTGTAAAAATAAAAAGGGCTAAAACCATCGAGCTTATTCCCGTATAGCGGATAACGGCGCCCCCTGCTCGGGCAATGTGAAAAAACTGAGGTAAATAATACCAAAACAAGG
Organism: Saprospiraceae bacterium; assembly: GCA_016787505.1. Taxonomy (GTDB): domain Bacteria; phylum Bacteroidota; class Bacteroidia; order Chitinophagales; family Saprospiraceae; genus JABWBR01. Next base: position 6,009 of record JAEUUQ010000127.1, read on the forward strand.
AAAGACTGGCACACAATATGACCATCGCCGACATCGCCACCACTCTCGAATCGTTTAATTCCCCGTTTTTTGCGTAGTGGCTCAGCAGATCACACCAGTAATTATCGGCCCAGTTATACCCCACCGACGTTTTATCAGCATTCGAACCGCCGGGATACAGGTATGCTGAAATAAGGTAAAGCACAATAAATAGCCCGATCCCCAGTACCGGCGCCAGTATCGCCACGCTCCGGTATTTTAGCTTGCGATCCTCTAATGGAGTAACTTTCTCTATTAGAGTGGTATGGATTTTCGTGCATCTCATTTCCCCTATATGCAACCATACAATTTACGCAATTTGGAGGGAATTATCAAGCCTTCGGTTTCAACCGCGGGGGAGCAGGCCCGGGATGGATCAGGCCCGGGTCACGCCCGCGGTTGAAACCGCGGGGTGAAGCCACGGGGGAAAATCATAAGATCGTCACGTCAAATATGACCTCTACGTCGGTTTCGCCGGTATTACAGGGAGCGGCGGCGCTTTTATCGGGTTCGTGTTTGAGTGAAACGGTCAATTGGCCTGATCCGGCAGCAGTAGTAACAACCTGGCTTATTAAACCCAGTGGTTTGCCGTTGGCATCGGTATCCTGAATGACAGGTAGCGGCACACCGCCTTCTGTGCTGAAGCAAACCAGGTGTTCAGCATTTTCTTCGCTCACTTCTTCTGTAATGTCATGCACATGACCAGCCTCTGACTCGTCAAGAAACTTAATATGCAAGGTGTAGGTAGTATTGGCTGCCAGTTCGATATCGTCAATCACCGGCGCATTGCCGCCGATGCCGTCCGTGTCTTTAAAAGTAAAAACCAAGGGGCTCCCGGCAGCAGGCGTAAATTCAAGTTGTACGGTAGTGATGAGTTCCTGGTCATCTTGGTGGCCATCGTCGTCATCTTTGTTACAGCCGCTAGCAATGAGTATGCCGAAGGCAAGCAAAGGAAGCAAGTACTTGAACATCAGTTTATTGTTGTTTGTCATGATTAATTGATTTTATTAGTGACAAGGTGACAAGGTGACAATTGCTTTAGATGCCTATTGGCACCTTGATGCGAAAAGTAATATTGCGCCCTGTTTCATGGGCGTAATAACGAAAGCGGTTGAGGTATTCGCGATAGCTCGTATTGCTGAGGTTGAATACCTCTACACCGATATCGAAGGGTTGGCGCCCCCAGTACCAGCGCATGCCCGCTTCGAGATTAAATCGGGTATGGCCGGGCGGCGGCGGCGAGTAATCGAGGCCTTCAGGGGCGCGGCTTTGGCGCAAAATGTTGATCATCGTCAGATTGATAAACGGCGCTTCGTCTGCTTCGCGCAGGGGTTTGAACCGGTAGGTAATCCCGTGTTCGAAGCGATCGGAAGGCATAAAGATGAGCGGTTGATCTTGAGTAAGGTCGCGAGCGCGAAGCAGCGAGACCAGGGAGTTCACCGACCAATGATCTGACAGATCCAGTGTGGCATTCCAATCGAGGCCCATCAGCCTGGCATTGGTTTGCGTATACTGAAAAGCGGGAAAAGGTCCTCGAATCGATAATACATATTCTGCTTTCGGAAGCAGAAAAATAAAATCGTTGATCCGGTTGTAATACGCCGAAAGTGATGCCTTTAGCTTGCCTTTGCGGGTCCACTCCAGTGTCAGGCTGGAATTGAACGAGCGTTCGGGTTTCAGTCCGGTGTCGCCTTTTTCATACGATGCAGTGCTATGGTGTACGCCGTCGCTATACAATTCGTTGATATTGGGCGCGCGCCAGGCAGAGGCCAGGTTGAAGCGCACTTGGGCTACCCCTTCGAATTGATATATCAAACCCAGCGTACCGGAAGCGCTGCGAAAATCAAACCGGGTGGGCAGGCTGTCGGATTGGGGCAAGTCTACTTCCATCCCCTTGAGGTCGTAACGGGCGCCGCCTTCGAGTTGCCAGGGCGATTCGAAAGGCTGCCAGCGCGAGATCCAGTAGGCGCCGCCGGTATGAGTAGAATAATCAGGAATTAGCGCTCCTCTATCGGTTGTATTTTGCTGGCCCATATAATTGAGGCCCACCTGGTTGCGCAAGCGCTTAAAGGCTACGTACTCCCAATCGAGTCCTGCGGTATGGGTAGTGAGTTCAAACTCCATATCGGGGTCATCGAAGCCGGTGGGTAAAGGGCCGTAGAGGCGGTGTGCGTCAAATTCCTGGCGGCGGTTGAACTGGCGGCTGAGTTGCAGGGCCAATTTGCCTCCTTGTTCAAAGCGATAAGTAGTGCGCCACTTCAGGAGTTCGTGCAGGATGCGCTGCTGAGGACGCCCCAACTCATAGGTAAACTCGCCGTCTTTGAGTGGCCGACCCCGTTCGATCGCGTTATTGATATCGGTTATATTACCAATATGGGCATCGCGGAAGATACCCAGGCGGGTGTAAAAATTGGCATAATACAACTCGGTTTGCCAACGTTCGCCATGTACGCCCACGGCCCAGGAGATATGCCTTTCGAGTATACCGGTATTGGCCAGGAAATAATCGGGGGTCTGCAAGTTGCCGCCCCTTTTGAGCGTACCCTGAAGGCGGCCGCTGAGGCCCCATTTTCCGCCTGTAGCAGCTTCTATAAACCCAGAAGCAGCGCCGGTGCGGCCGTTCGACAATCCCGCCAATGTAATAGCCCCACCGATACCGCGTTGGGTGGGGAGCTCGCGGGGTTCTATGAGAATCACTCCGCCGAGTGCTTCGGGGCCGTAACGCACGCTGGCGGCGCCTTTGATTACCGAGATCTTTTCAGCCAGGTAGGGATCCACCTCGGGGGCATGTTCCGCTCCCCATTGATGCCCCTCCAATTGCACGCCGTTATTTAGCACCAGTATACGGTTGCTGTGCAAACCCTGAATGATAGGTTTGGCAATAGTAGCGCCGGTGTTGAGCACCGATACGCCGGGAATGCTGCGTATAGCTTCGGCGATATTAAGGCTTTGGAGGGATTCGAGCCGGCTACCCTTCACCTCGGCGAGGGCCTGTGTGGTTTTGAGCGGCACAGCCTTGGCGCGCACCAGCACATCAGCCAGTCCCACCGAATGCTCGTGCAAGGAAAAGTCGAGTGAATCCTCGTGACTTTCGAGCACTACCTGGTGTTCGGCGTGATCGCAGGATATATGAGAACACACCAGCGTATACGTGCCGGCGCACAAATCTCTTATCTCATAACGCCCCTGTTCATCCGCTACCGCGCCTGCGGCATTCTCCTTCACCAGCACCGTTGCAAAGGGCACAGGCTCGCGGGTATCCGCATTGAGGATCTTGCCGCTTATATGAAAACGGCAATTTTGCGCCGGCAGGTGAAGCCACCACAACGCTAACAGGAGGGTTATCCCCATCCGAAAGAATGTGTTCATATTTTTGATTGTCTTAGCGTTAGGCCAATCAGAATAAAATTGGGCTAAGCGCAGACAGGGGGGCCGCGAAGCGGGTAGCTGAGTTGAACAGTATTGGAGTGAAGAGGCTGATAAAGGTAAATACCGGGCATTTGCTCCGGGGTACTTACCTTTTCAATCGAGGGCGCCAAAGGCGCGATATAAGAGCTTAATATAACTGCGCAATAATCGCAGTGGTGGAAAGCATAGTGGGCGTCGTGGAGGTGCGCCTCGCCTTCTCCCGGGTGGCATTGCAGGCGTGGATCCATATGCTCCGCCCAATGGTGTACTTCCTTCACCGTGAGCGGAAGTACAAAAAGCAGGAGCATCAAAGCCCCTCCTATTGCGCGATATATGGATATGCCTTTCAAAACTAAACTGATATCGTATTAAAGCTACCAGACTATAACGCCGTAACGGGATCTATTGTTTTTTACCCGGTTTTTCCAGGTTGAGGCGGCTCAATACCTCGGCTGTAATATCGAGGGCATCATTCACCATGAGTACTCCGCTGCCGGGGGCATAATTGAGGATATAGTCATAGCCCTTTTCCTTGCGGAGTTCGCTGAGGATATCTTTAACTTCTTTTTGAAGTTCTTCCTGTATTTTCGTAGTTTCATCCACCAGGGCCTTTGTCATGCGTTCCTGGTCGGCCATGAGTTTCTGCTGTTTCTGCGACAGCGTCTGTTCGAGTTGTTGCACTTCTTTGGGGGTCATAAAGCCTTGCTGCACTTTTTGCTGGGCATCCATAAATTCTTTTTCCAGCGCTCTGCCGCGAGCTTTTAGCGAGGCGTCTGCGTCTTTTTCTTTTTTAGAAAGCGCATCTTTGCGTTTTTTGAAACCCTCGTATTTTTCGAGCAACGTATCGGCGTTGACAAATACGATTTTGGAGTCGGCAGCGGCAGCTACGGTTTCCTGGGTGGTACTCGCAGCTGGGCCGGCAGTAGCGGCTTCAGGTGCGCGAAAATGGGCGATCATGAGGTAGCCTACGGCCAACAACAGCACGATATTGAGGATGAGTGATGCTTGTTTCATTATATGAATTTTGAAATAACGACTGCAAAAATGGGGAAATTAGCTGAAAGCGCTGCAATAATTCCTGCATCTTGCGCAGTAGTGTTATTCACAATCCGCAAACTGGTATACACATTCGTGTGAATTATTGCTCCTGGAACAATATAACTCCTCACACTTTTGTTTATTGCGAAAAAGGTTAATTATGCGAAAAAGCCTACTCTTTCTGTGGTGTACATTACTATATGCCTCTTCTCTTTTTGCTCAAAACATATTGCCGATCGGCTATTGGCGCGCGCATTTGCCTTATCATATCGGGCAGTCGGTTACACAGAGCGACGATGAGATTTATTATGCTACGGAGTTATCACTCACCATTATCGACAAAGAAGAGCGCTCTGCCCGCTTCATGAGTACGATCGACGGACTGAGCAATACGGGCATTCAGCTTATAAAATACATCAGAAGTAGCGAGGTACTTATGGTGGTGTACAATAACAGCGTAATTGACCTGGTACGCCCCGACGGGATTGTCACACTCAATCAAATTCGCAACTTTACGAGCATTATCGGCGAAAAGCGAATCAACGATATTTTTGTCGAAAACGACTCTATCGTATACCTCGCCGCCAGCTTTGGCGTATCCAAGCTCAACGTAAAAGCGGCGGAATTTTCTTTTACAACCTTTACCGGGCTCGACGTGAGAGGCGTTTGTACCTGGAACGGCCATCTGTACGCTTCTACCACAGAAGGCCTTTATCGCGTGGGGCTCGACGCGGTGAATCCCGCCGATTTTAGTGGCTGGGAGTGGCTGGGCCAGGCTGAAGGTTTTCCCCTGGAATACAGCGGCGGGCCGCTGGCGGTTTTCAACAACGAGCTTTATGCCGGCATCAATGACACCCTCTGTCGCATTGACCCCTCAGGCCCTACCCCCCTGCACGTTGAAGAAGGCCACCTGCTCTACTTTCTTTCTGCTGAAGGCCCTCATTTACTGGCCGGATTTCAATATTGCCCCTCGTCTAATTGCGTGGCGGGCAAAGTAGTGTACCTCGATAACGCCGGCAATCTGGGTTATACGGCTCAAGGCTGCGTGGGAGTGCCCAATTATGCCGTAGAAGACCAAAACGGCCGGATATGGTTTGGCGACCGCTACCGCCAATACAGGCTGCTCAATAATATACAGGAAACAACCTGTACTTACCTCGATTTCAATTCACCCTTTTCCGAGCGAGCCTGGGAAATGGCCTTTGGCAATAACCAACTTTGGGTGGCCGCCGGCGCCCTCGACCAAACGCTCTCCGGCCGCTTTATCACCGACGGCTTTTTCTCTTTTATAGCCGGCCAATGGGTGGTATACAACCGCGAAACCCGCGTGGAAATGCGCGGCGAAAACCCCGATAATACCACAACCGAAGGCCGCAGCGATGACCTGTTTGACATCATAACCATTGCCGTACACCCCGAAAACGGCAAGGTATACGCCGGTTCTTTCCTCGAAGGCATTATGGAAGTCGACGGCGACCGCCTCACGCTCTACAACGAAAACAATTCAACACTCGAAATCGCATCTACCGACCAACTTCCCCGGGTAAAAATCGGCGGGCTGGCCTTCGATGCCGAGGGCAACCTGTGGGTGAGCAATCACAGTGCCGCAGGCGGCAAATCAATCGCTATGCTGGGTAACGACGGCCAATGGCGCAGTTTTAGCAAAGTATGCAACCAGGACGACCTCTACCAGGTAGCCGTTGACGAAAGCAACAACAAATGGGTAGTGATCGGCAACGAACAAGCCGGCGTATTGGTTTTTAATGAAAACGAACTCGACGACGATACCGACGATGAATGCCGCACGGTGACAACCGGCAATAGCTCCCTGCCGACCAATACGGTCAACTGTGTCAGTGCCGACCTCGACGGCGACGTGTGGGTGGGTACCTCCGACGGCGTGGTTATTTTTGAATGCGGATCGGGCGTTTTCGAAGACGATTGCCGCGGCACCCGCCGCATCGTGAAGGGCGAAGACGGTTTTAACGCTTATTTGCTTGAATCGGAAAATGTGCTCACTATTGCCGTCGACGGAGCCAACCGCAAATGGGTAGGTACCGCCAATGGCGTGTATTTGCTCTCTCCCAGCGGCGAAGAGCAAATACTTCGGTTTACTACCGCCAATTCACCGCTTTTCGACGACGTGATCTACGATATTGTAGTCGACCAACTTACAGGCGAGGTGTTTTTCGGCACAGCCAAGGGTATTCTTTCCTACCAGGGCGATGCCGTGGCGGGAGGCCGTTTCAACAAATCCGAACTGGAGATATACCCCAACCCTGTGCGGGCCGACTATGAGGGTCCCATTGCCATCAACGGATTGGCCCGCGACGCCAACGTAAAGATCACCGACCTGGGCGGCCGGCTGGTGTATGAAACACAGGCGCTCGGCGGTCAGGCTGTATGGGATGGCCGCGACTACAACGGGCGTCGGGCCAATTCGGGCGTATATCTGGTATTCGCCACGACCAATCCCCGCAACGCCGTCTTTGAAGCCAAGCCCAGCAAAGCAGTAGCTAAAATCGTGCTGCTCAATTGATCGCCGGTTATTCCTGACCGGCTTTATTGAGTACACGCACGCGAATGGTTTCGATTTTTGTCTGGCTGGCCGATTCGAGGATAAAAAGATAATCGCCGAGCAAAATTTCGGCGCCCTGTTCGGGAATTTGGCCGGTAGTCATGACGAGGTAGCCGGAAAGCGTTTGGTAGTCGCCTTCGGGGAAATGCAGCTGTGGGTACTTCTCGTTGAGGTAGTCTATTTCCAGTCGACCGGAAAACACAAATTCGGTATCGGAGATCTGTTCTTCGAGATATTCTTCTTCCTCGTCGTGTTCGTCTTCGATATCGCCAAAGATTTCTTCGAGCAGGTCTTCGAGAGTAATGACGCCGGCCAGTCCGCCAAATTCATTGACCACACAGGCGATATTGCTGCGTTCCCTGATAAAGCGATCGAGCAGGTCGGTGGCGCGGGTTACTTCGGGAACAAAACCAATACGAAGAATCAGGCTTTTTATCTCAGTGGGTTGGGTCAACAATTGCTGATGGTGTACATACCCGAGCACCTTGTCGATATCGCCTTCAGTAATCAGCAATCTTGAAAGTCTGGTTTCTGCAAATAATTGTTCGAGTGCTTCCACACTGGCTGTAACGTCGATGTGCTCTACCTCTGGGCGGGGCACCATACAATCGCGCACCCTCACGTCGCGCAGGTTGAGCACATTGCCAAACAGTTCTTTGTCGATTTCGTCTTCTTCGCTGGTGCGGGCATTGTTTACAAAATCCTCGAGGTCAAGGCGGGTAGTGACGATTGCCGAGCGTTCGTAGGAAGTATGAAAAAATAGCCTGAGAATTAAATTCGCTATTTTTATAAACAACCACGAAAAAGGCCACAACAACAAATTATTGATCCACAACAAGTTAGCTAATAGAAGTAATACCCTATCGGGAAATAATCGAAAAACCAGTTTGGGCAACCACTCGGCCATAAAAAAGAAAACCAATGCGATGATAAAAATCCCTGCGACCAGCCCCCACCCTTCAACAGGCACGTGGAACCACTCCCGGAGTATTACTGCGGCCAATAGCGAATAGGTAACCATTGCCAGGGTATTGCCCAGCAAAAGCGTAGCCAGAAAATCGGCCGGTTTTTCGTAGAAACCCGCCAGCAAGGTACCTTTTCGTTCTCCCTGCTTTTTGCGGCGCTCCATGTGGAATTTATTGGCAGAAAGAAAAGCGATCTCTGCGCCTGCAAACAAGGCGGACAAGACAAGGAACAATATGAGGAGTACGACCAACATCACTGCTGCTGGTTTTCTTGTGGTTCTTTTAATTCGTCAACCACAATGCGCCCTTCTACTGCATTGATACGCGCATTGGTAAAATCCTGGTTGGATTCGAAACCGTGTCCGTAGATAATCTCCTGGGGGCGTGTGATGACTACAAATTTATCAGAATACACCTTTTGAAGTTTTTCATCCCAAATCAATTCTTCGGTTTCCAGGCGCTCTCCCTGTACGCTCTGCCACACCACGCTGTCCTGCACCAATACCTGTCCTTTGCGTTCCAAACGTATGGCGTATTTAGAAGTAAGCATGCTGGCATGTCGTTCGTAGAGGTCGAAAAAATCTACTTTGACGCCATTGGGAAATTCCTGCTGGGGGTCGTTAGGGTTGCGATGGGTAAGCATCACGGGGCCTGTGATGCGCACGCGTACCTTGGCAGAATCGCTATAAATGATCTCCACTTCTTCAGCTGTTTCGATATTAGGATCCAGCTTTGCCTGCAAGGCGGCGATGTCGCCGGGGTCGTTTTCACAGGCGTAAGCCAGTAACACAACGAGTGCGAAGAAACCGGCGATAACCGACAATTTATACATAAGAAAATATTAAACAACTCCAATTGGTTGGAAAAGATACGCAAATATCGGGAATTTTTTTGAACAGCAGTTAGGGCTCAGCAGTTTGGGCTTAGGGCTTAGCGATTAACAGCTGACTGCTGACCGCTAAGACCTAAGCCCTGACTGCTATCCTCAAAACTCCTGCACTACCAATCCGTTTTTCATGCGGGGTTCAAACCAGGTAGACTTTGGCGGCATAGATTGGCCTGCATCGGCGATGGCCATCAATTCGGATAATAATACGGGATAAAGTGCGAAGGCAACGGCATGCGGGTTGCGTTGGGCTCGCCGGAGCAGGCCGTCGAGCCCGCGGGGGCCCTCCACGTATTCCACCCGCTGGTCGTTGCGCACGTCTTCGATGCCGAGAATTTGGTGCAGAATCACGTCGTTGAGCAAAGACACATCGAGTAGTACTTCTTTCCGGTGGGTATGTGCGGCCAAAACTTCTGCTTTCCAGCGCAGATAATACCACTGATCATCCAGCCACATCGTCATTTCGTGTTTGGCGCCGGGTTTTTGAGCTT
>JAEUUQ010000175.1 GCA_016787505.1 Saprospiraceae bacterium
GGTAGCATGGTAAACGTGTTGCGGTTCTCTCCCTGGGGTGAAGGATTGTACATTAAAGTGGACAACCAACTCATTGCTTTGCGCAAAGAAGAAGCTGCATGCATCGTAATGAAATGACGCCGGCGGCTGCCTCTCCCGGTACCCAGGTAAAAATTGTTGCGCTCATAGGTAATCCCAACAGTGGAAAGTCTTCCGTTTTTAATCAGCTCACCGGCATGCGCCAAAAGGTGGGCAACTTTCCCGGTGTTACCGTTGATAAAAAAACAGGGCTCGTTGCCCTTGGCGGTGATACGACCATACAACTCATCGATTTCCCCGGCACCTATAGTTTTTATCCCCATTCCGACGATGAGCGTATCGTGGTGCAAACGCTTACCCATCCTGGTGATCGCAATTATCCCAATGCTATTATATATGTAGCCGATATGACCAAGCTGGACAAGCACCTGCTGCTTTATACCCAGCTCATGGATTTGGGCCTTCCGCTGATTTTAGCGCTCAATATGTCGGATGTGGCGGAAAAGGAAGGCGTGAAGGTCGACGTGGAGCGATTACAGGCACAACTCGGGGGGCCGGTGGTAGCTATTAGCGGCCGCACCGGGCAGGGCATCGAACAGTTGAAGCAACTGCTCGCCGACTGGGCAACGAATGGCGCACCCGCTTCAGCAGCGTCGTTTTACCGCTTGTCACCCGCTGAAATGGTGATCGCCCGAGAAGTTCAGCAAAATATTCCCTCGCTCAACGAATACCAGGCTTTGCTCACTGCTCACCACTACAATTGGCTTTCGCATTTGTCGAAGCCTGAGCGTGATCAAGTTGCAAATACAGTATCTGCTCAACATTTTCAAAGCCTCAACAGCCAGGTGGAGGAGACGATGGATCGCTACGATCGCTTTACCCCTTTGCTGCGCCAGTCGATTTTGAGCGTAAAAGAAAATGTAGGCGCGCTAACTACCCGCCTCGACGCCGTATTGACGCACCGGGTAGCGGGTTTGTTGATCTTTTTTGGCATCATGTTGCTCATCTTTCAGGCTATTTACGCCTGGGCTGCATATCCTATGGATGCCATCGAATCCGCTTTTTTCTTCTTAGCTGAAGGCGTCCGCGAATGGCTACCCGCGGGATGGTTGAGCGGCTTGATTGCCGACGGCCTGCTGGCAGGCCTGGGGGGTATCGTGGTATTTGTACCTCAAATTGCTATTCTTTTTTTCCTCATTACCCTACTCGAAGAAGTAGGTTATATGGCCCGGGCAGTTTTTTTGTTCGACCGCATTATGCAGGTTTTCGGACTCAACGGCCGCAGCGTAGTGGCTATGATTTCGGGTGGCGCCTGCGCTATTCCAGCGGTTATGAGCACGCGCACGATCAGCAACTGGAAAGAACGGCTTATTACTATTTTGGTCACGCCCTTTATTAGCTGTTCGGCTCGTATCCCCGTGTATACCGTCTTAATCGGATTTGTAGTGCCTCCCGAACGCATCTGGGGGGTGTTGAGCCTGCAAGGGCTGGCATTTATGGGGCTTTATCTGCTGGGCATTGCCGCCGCCCTGCTGGCTGCCATCGTTTTTAAATGGATTTTGAAATCCAGGGAACGCAGTTTTTTATTACTCGAATTGCCCGAGTATCGCGCTCCGTTGATGCGCAATATATGGCTTACCGTATGGGAGAAATCCAAGACTTTTGTGGTAGAGGCGGGCAAGGTTATTATCGTAATCTCTATAGCGCTATGGGCGCTGGCCAGTTTCGGCCCTCCGGGCAGCATGGCTGCGGCTGAACAGGAAGCCCGGCGCCAGTCCGAACAATACGGCTTTGACGAACACCAGCGCGATAATCTCATTGCCGCTAATCGCCTTGAGGCTTCTTTTGCCGGACAACTAGGCCGGGCTATCGAACCTGCCATCCGCCCGCTGGGCTTCGATTGGAAGATCGGTATTGCGCTGATAACTTCTTTCGCCGCCCGCGAAGTCTTCGTAGGCACGATGGCAACGATCTATAGCCTGGGCGGCACCGACGACGAAGCCACCGTGCGCGACCGCCTTTCAAAAGAAAAAGACCCTATTACCGGCGAACTCGTCTATTCTCCGGCAACCTCAGCCTCACTGCTCATATTTTATGTGTTTGCCATGATGTGCATGAGCACGCTGGCCGTGGTCAAACGCGAAACGAAAAGCTGGAAATGGCCGCTGATCCAATTTCTATTTATGACGGGCCTGGCCTATGTCTCCAGCCTGGCAGTGTATCAGTGGATGACGTAAATGGTTGTGGGTTGTGAGTTGTGAGTTGTCGGTTTCTTTAACTTTACCAATTATACTTTAACAGATAACCGACAACCCATAACCCACAACCGACTACCTCCCCGCAAAAAACACGGCATTACTAAACAACAGCTTGCCGTTTTCCCAGAATCCTCTGAAAAGCGGGTTGTCTACCATGTAAATCACGGCGCCTTGTCCTTTTTGCTGCACGCCGAAAACCGTGGTGTTTTTCTGTTCGGCCCTGGCTTTGGAGCCGATAAAACCCGATATCATCAAATCTTCGCCGATAGTACCCACATTAGACACGCCCTTAAGGTGCTGGTAATGTAGGCTACTTGTTTTTAATGAAAAATAATAATCGGGAAGGCCGTAGCCGAGCGGATGGCTATTATCGAGGCGTAGTTTAAATACAGAACCCGGATTAGAACCGGAAATCCAGTCGCGCGAGTGGTCTTCGTGGCGCATCAACCTGCGGGCGAGCATATCTTCGTCGCGGGCTTTGTTGGCGCTGGTTTTGGCGTCTTCGGTGGCGTAAGTGGTGAGGCTAAAACCTTTTTTGTCTTCGAGGGAAGAGACGGCATAACCTACGGCAATAAGGCGCCCGCCGCCATTGATCCAGGCATTGATTTTGTCGAGTGTGGCATCGTCGAGGTTGTATTGGCCTTCGGGCATAACCAGCACGTTGAAATCGTCGAGGTTGAGGCCGCCGAGTTCGCCCGCGTCAAAAATGCTGAGGGGGTAGCGCAAATCCTGTTCAAAGTAATACCACACCTGTCCGAATTCGTTGTCGAAAGTATTTTCTCCCGACAAAACGGCGATTTTCGGCGTATTGACGAGCGTCATGGCATCCGAGCCGAGGTCGCGGCCGCTGTCTGCAAACCCCGTTGATACAGCAGTAATTTCCTGCTGATTGCTGTGGGCGGCGCGTTGTACTACCTCGTCAAATTGATCGTTTTTGCGGTTGTCAGCCCGGGTAATTACCAGGGTGCCTGCGGGGTATGCTTTGCCTTCGAGGCGGAATCCCGTGCCGGCAAAACGCGCGACAACGCCCCCCTGGAGTACTTCGGACAGGAATCGGGCGTTGTTCATGGCGTTCCAGGTGGCCAGGTAGGCGTAGGGTTTGCTGCCGGCGGCAAGGGTAGCCGGGGCAGCCGGGTCGTAACCCGCTTTTACGTTGATGCGCTGGCTGGTAGCATAACTCTCCACGCCATGCGCATAAGGCAATGACCACGAGGTAATGTCGTAGGTATTGGAGTCGACTAATTCCGAGTTCGGGTCGAGCAGTACCTGGGTGAGGATGGCGCGCGGTTGATAGGCGCTGATTACGAGGTCGTTGGCTTCTATTTTGACGGTGGTTTCTTTGCCCGTTTGGTAGTCGTAGGCTTTTACCGATACAGGCGTTTCAGCCTTGCCGTAGGTAATGCCGTTTTTCTTGAGCAACTCACACAATCCCAGCAGCTTGCCGCGCGGGTTGGAGCCTTTTATAATATATGTTTTGTAAATGCCTGGTGGGTTGTTGCGCGATTTGGTAAAATAATCGTCGAAGTTTTTGATGAGTTGCGCAGCGTTTTGCGACGATACTTCCACAGTTGATAAGGCAGTAGAGTGGTGGTGCGTCACGCGGTCTTTCAAGGTGAGCGTATCGGCGTTGTGCATTACGATGGCTCGGCCTGCACGGCTATGGCCGCCCTGTTCGTAGGTCATGCCGATAGAGCCGTTGTATGTGGGATACGTATCGCCATAGCTGGGATAAAACAGGTCGAAGACTTCGCGGGTAAAATACAGCCAGCCGTTGGAGTCAAAATGGCGGGCGTGGTTTTTGCCGATCTGCGTCTGGAAATCGCGCTGCCATTGGGTAATGTAGGTGTGATAAGGCTGTGCTGCGGGGGCAAAATAATAGGGGTTATTGTAAAACTGCTCGTGTACGTCGGCATGCACATGGGGCATCCAGTCGTAGTAAATTTTGATGCGCTGCTGCGATTCTACCTGGGTTTGCCAGGCCCAGTCGCGGTTGAGGTCGAACATATAATGGTTTACGCGGCCGCCGGGCCAGGGCTCGCGGTGCTCGCGGGCGCGCGGGTTGGGGTCGGGTTTGAGGTTGGACACGTTGCGGTACCAGTGGCTGTAGCGAGAGTAGCCGTCGGGATTGAGCGAGGGGTCGATGAGTACGACCGTATTTTTTAGCCAGCCGGCGGATTGTGTATTGGCGGGGTTGACCAGATCGTATACCACCTGCATCGACGCTTCGGAGCCTGCCGCTTCGTTGCCGTGTACGCTAAAGCTGAGCCACACGATGGCCACGTCGAGGCTGGGGTCGGGTTTGCCATCCAGCAAACCTGCGCGGCGCAGGTTGTTCTGGCGTATGGCGTCCAGCCGGGCCATGTTTTCGGGTGAAGAAATAGCGAGCAATATCAGGGGGCGCTTTTGGTTGGTGAGGCCGTAGCGGGTCAAACGCACGATGGAGCTGTTGGCTGCCACGTGTTCCATGTAATCTACCAGCATGTCGTGGGGGGTGAACGTTTCGCCCAGGCGGTGCGGCAGAAATTGATCGGGTGATTTGAGTTGCGCCATGGCAATGGTGCCCGAAAGCAACAAAGCCAGGGTTAACCAGCTCGTTTTGCGCATAATTGTGTGTTCTTTTTAGGTGATTACTAGGCCTTTTTGCAGGATTTGCACAATATTAGGAAGCTTGAGCAGTTTTTTGGCAAAAAAGCATCAATAAAAGTTTTATAGATTTGGGGCCTTTATTTACCCACAAACTGTCTTAACGAATGTCGTCAACGTCGATGGCTTACGATTTTACGGAAGTAAAAGAAAGCGGAATACACGGACTGGGCGTGTTTGCGAAAGTGGATATCCCCAAAGGAACGATATGGTGGAAGGGAGAAGCAGATAAAAACGTGCTGCTCCTCAACCGCGACCAATACCACAATTTTTTACTGTCGGATCACGCTCCACTGAAAGCGCACTTTTGGGATGTGCTCGCTACCTATTCGTATTACGCCCCCCAGATCGACGCGCTGGTGTTGTGCCTCGACAATGTGAGGTATGTCAATCATTCGAAATCACCCAATTCACATACGCCCATAGACGCGTTTCCGCTGGTGTCATTGGCGCTGCGGGATATCAAAAAAGGAGAGGAAATCGTAGAAGACTACGACGAGTATTTATTTTGCCCCTGGGCTGAGGAGTTAGACAAGATGCGCTGGCCTACCTGACGGCAAATTTCAAGCGGTAATCGGCTTGTACTTTTCCCTCTTTGATAGCTTGCAGCCTGCGTTGTATCAACCGCCTTTTCAGGGGTTTGAGGTGCTCTACAAAGAGGATGCCGTCGATATGGTCGTATTCGTGCTGGATGACGCGCGCGTTCATGCCGTCGAATACTTCGTCGTGGGAGTGGAATTTTTCATCGAGATACTGCAACCGGATGCGGGGTAACCGCTCCACGTCGCCCCTGATGTCGGGAATGCTCAGGCAACCTTCTTCGTATTCCCAGGGGGCGCCCTCTTCGTCCACTATTTCTGCGTTGATAAATACTTTTTTGATGCCCACCAGGTCACTGCCCTCTTTCATCATTTGCACAGTGTCGACCACAAAAAGCCGGATGGAATGCCCGACCTGGGGCGCTGCCAGGCCCACGCCCTCGGCATGGTACATGGTCTCCCACATATCGGCGATCAATTGCTCCAATCCGGGATAATCGCGGTCTATCGGTTGCCCTTCTTTTTTAAGTACCGGCTGACCGTAAGCATAAATAGGCAATATCATGACAGTATTTATCTTTTGCTTTCCATGTAATCTTGTAAAATAAGCACCGCGCTCACTTTGTCGACCAGTGATTTGTCCTGGCGCTTTTTTTTGCCCGCACCGCTTTGCAGTATGATTCGTTTGGCTTCTTCCGAGGTATACCGCTCATCCCAGGTCACCACCTCGATTTGCGGATATTTTTTTCGCAGTTGCCGCACAAACCCCACTACCAGGTGGGCTATCTGAGCGGGATTCCCATCGGGATACATCGGTTCGCCCACTACGATGGTCTCTACCTCTTCCTGCAACAAATATCGGTCCAGGTAAGGGAACAACTCCGGAGTAGAAACGGTTTCAAGCCCCCCCGCAATTAGTTGCAAAGGATCGCTCACCGCGATGCCCGTGCGTTTGGTGCCGTAGTCAATGGCAAGTATTCGCGCCATGCCGCAAAGATAGGAAAATTGGGTGACAGGGTGACGACCATGTAGGGTGAACGTTTACCGTTCACCGCCTCGGTGGTGACAAGGTGACAGGGTGACAGGGTGACAGGGGGTGTTGTTCATAGTTGATTAGCCTACGTAGCCAAATATTGGGTAAAACCTAAGAATAGACGGGAGGTTTTGAGGGAAAAATGCGAAAAAATCACAAAATCTATTACTGTTTAGTATATTATCCTATAAAAGTTTGTTATGTCAACAAATAGTCAATACATTAGACCCCGTCGTGTGAAATTAATGCTACTAAAATAATATTAGTGAATATCTGGTTGAATTCACTAGTGCTTTTGCACTTAGGCTATATCTATTCCTTAACCCTAAAACTTATCAATTATGGCGTCGTTCAATTTCATTTCCCATTCTGACTCAACTTACCATTTGCTAAAAATGCACACACACACACACATAGTTGGGTACACACGTTTCGTATTGCCGTAGTCCTTCCTCTCATGCTACTGATGTACGGGTTAATCCCCCAAACGTATTCGCAATGTCTGATTGCTGCACAAGCTTCACCTCTCTCGAGTTGCGTGGAGACGGCGCCTGACGGCCCGTTCACCGTTAAGCTCTATATTCACACCATTCGACATACCGACGGCTCAGGCGGCATTTCTCCAGCTACAATTTCTGTAATTCTGAAAACGCTTGAGTCTGATTTCAAGTCGCATAACATTTATTTTTCACTGGCCTGCATAAATGACATACATGATTCTTTTTATATGCTGCCTGTGAATTTTCAGGCTCTATTCACCTCGTCTTATGCAGAACCAGACGGAATCAACCTATTTGTATTTGAACTGCCAGGAAGTAGTGGCGGGGGCGGGTTAGCTGCGGGGGTTCCGGCTATTAGTGCATACGTAACAGTATCTAATTTCGAACCCAATTACAAAGTAGTCTCTCACGAGATAGGGCATTGTTTGGGTTTAACACATACGTTCCAGGGCTCTCCGCATTCAAGCGAAGCGGGCATTAGCCCCGCCGAGCATGCTGACGGGGGTAATTGCTGCACTGCCGGCGATTTTGTATGCGATACGCCGGCTGATCCGGGGCCGGGGCTTAACGGCGAGCAACCCGATTGCAGTTGGTTACCTCCTGCTGGTATATTGGATCCTGAAAATCAACTATATACCACTACCGACACGAAAAATATCATGAGTTATTTTAGCGATTGCAGGCTGTATTTCACACCGAAACAAGGTGTGAGAATGAGATATTTTTTGAGCGCTGACGCCGTATTACAACCGGTACGAAAAGATAATGCCAGTATTTGGAGTGATGAAACCTGGACTACCAATAGACATTTTGATTCCGATTTAAGAGTGCTCTCCGATCAGGAACTAAAAATTGTCGGCGCTACCTTGTATATGGCGCCCAACACAAAAATAATTGTCGAAAAAGGCGCTGTGCTTAACTTGAAAAGCGGAGCTAAAATTACAGTTGACCCAGGTATGGGCTGTACGCCAAATGTGCCTTTTTGGAAAGGTATCGAGCTTAGAGGCGGCGCGAACAACACGGAAGAACCGGCTTATGTTCTGGTTTCCTCTGCTATTATTGAATTTGCACAAGACGCTTTGTATTATCCTCAGCAAGGTACTTCTAGCTCGTATGGCCGTATACATGCTACACAGGCTACTTTCCGCAACAATCAAAGCGCCCTGACTTTGCTGTCCAGCTTTCCACAATTCAGCATATACAATACAATACCCAGTAATTTTTATCGTACTCAATTCATAGTCGATCAGGATTATCCCGATGGGGCCATATTTAAAGGCTTTGCATCGCTGGCGTATGTGAAGAATATACGATTTATGGGATGTACGTTTGACAATCAGCTTTATGAAGATTATAAATTCGATGACCGGAATTATGCGATTTGGTCTCTGGAGTCGATATTTACGCTTAAATCCCGATGTTCGTCGGGGTATCTCGAATCGCAATGCCCACCGGAACAATATACACCTTCTATTCTTAGGGGATTCAAAACCAGCGTTTATGCATCTTCTTCTCATGGCTCAACCATTCTGGATAACCGGTTCAGTCGCTTTTTAAATAAAGCGGTTGATATCACCTCAAGCCAGTCTATCGTAGCACAAAAAAACGATATTGAATTCAATAGCGAGCCGGAAGCCGGCGCTATACCCCGAATCGGCCTTCAATTTGACAAATGCACCGGTTTTGCCATCAGCGATAATGCGATCAGCGCCGATTACACCGATGCGCCAACCGAAACGGGTATTCTCATCAAAGACGCGGGCTCGGAATACAATGAAGCGGTTCGCAATGAACTAACCGGCTTGCGGGTGGGAATGGCGGCTACAGGGATTAATCACAATACTGCTTTTCCCTTCAATGGGTTACAGTTTCTGTGCAATGATATGCAAAATGGTCTTTCAACAAGTAGCACTGGACCATTTGATATACTGATAAATGGCAGAATAGCTACCTCACAGGGAAGTCAATCAATCCCTGCTGGCAATACTTTTTCGCACAACACAGCTCCTGCAGGAAGTGATATTAGAAACAATTTTTCATTTCTATCTCCCGTCACTTATCACTATTGGGCAAATAGCACTGAACAGGAACCTCTTAATATTTTAGGGATAACAAAAGTGGCTTCTAATTTTACCCCAAGTTGTAGTCCTACTCCGAACGTCCCGGATTTAGAAGAAATAGCAGCTTTATACCTTATCAGTAAAAACCGTTACGATTCGCTTTCCGGCATTTATAATTCGCTGGTAGACGGCGGACAAACCGTATACCGACTCGAAGAACTGCTCAATGCTACGACAGCCGGGGCGGTTTCTACCTTGAATCAGCTATGGGCCCTTTCTCCTTATTTGTCAGCTCAAGTGTTAATGGCCTTTTACGACCGCAGCGATCTTTACAGCGACACACAGCGTTATGATCTGATTGCCGCAAATCCCGACGCGCTTAAGTATAGCGATCTGAGGGAATGGATTTCCAATAGTCCGGAGGCGCTACCCGCATCTTTGCAAACCCAACTACTCGAACTTCCGTTGACGGCTACGCCCAGAACTGCGTTGGAGGCGGAAATGAGTTTTAACTACGGGCAAGCAGGAAAAGCGGCAAACAACGCTTTATATTTATTATACGCCCAGGATTCTGTAGATAACTTGTCCCATATTCGCGAGTGGGCGCAAAAAAAACAATCGCTTTACGCCACTATTGAGCAAATCGATCAATATTTCGCGCAATCCCCACTGTCTTCCCTTTCTGAATATGCTAATAGTCTAACCTGGCTGCAAGCTGCAAATGAAGAAGAAGCCGCGCAATTTGCCCAGTATATGGACTACGTCCAGACTTTGCACAATGCGCTCATCGACGGTCGTAATTTCTTTGAACTGGATAGTTCCGAAATTAATCAATTAATAGCGATTGCTTCTTCTGATAGTTATGCCGCAACAACAGTCCGGGATTTTCTGCATATTTATTACAGCATTGAAGTGAATCTGCCGGAGGCGTTAAAAAGCGACTTTGGAAGGAGAACGGCCTACACCCAACCCACGGGAAAGGTACAAGATACCGCACCTGCATTTGAAATATATCCCAATCCTTCAAATGGAGAATGGTATATCGGGTTTACGGCAAATAACGAAGACAAAATCGCGAATTTGCAGTTGTTCAATTCAACGGGACAATGTGTAGATAAATCGCAACTTAGGTTATCGTCTTCTACGGCAAAATACACAACTCATAATCTGCCTCCCGGTTGGTATTGGCTTACTATATGGATAGATGGCCGATTGCTCGGCGCCCGCAAAGTACTTGTTTCCCGTTAACAACTCATCATTTGCCGTTACCAGGATAGTACCCTGGTAACGGCTTCCTGTTTTTCTAACATATCAGACCATGAAACAGCTTATTCTAACGCTTACCATAACTATCACCATTTTGGGCATTTGCGTCGCTCAATCCACTTTCAACCGGCGCTTTGATTTCGGCGGATACCCCCATTCGATTTTTACCGCTTTGGCTATTACAGATACAGCCTACTACGCTACCACAGTAATTACGGATACTGCCAATAATAATAGAGCGGCTACCATGTTTGTTAAATTGAATTTACATGGCGAAGTTATCCATAGTAAAGTTTTTTCTTTACCGAATAAAAGCGCTGAGGCATGGCAAGCTTATTTAATAGAAACTGCTGAAGGTTCATTTGTAACTGTTGGATATGAAATAGATGTCGACGGTTACGATATGTTTATGATTGAATTTAACGCTTGGGGAGATACGATACGTTATCGAACATTTAAGAATCCTTATTTTCCGGAATCTCATTTTTTTGTACCTCAATCAATAGTACAGACAGAAGACGGCGGCTTTTTGGTTGTATCCCACATTTCGCTTCCAGGGCCTCACAATCCGCAATTACTCGCTATCAAGACAGACCGGTATTTTAATGTGGACTGGCAAAGAGAATATGGAAATAACTGGCTGGACGGCAATAATTGCACTATAACGGATTCAGATGGCGGTTATCTTCTGGGGGGCATACGAGCAAATATTAACCTGGTGCCGTATAACGGTACCTGGCGTATGAGCCTTTTAAAAATTGACAGCGAAGGCAATGAAATATGGGAATATCTGACGCCCTTTCCCGAGCTATGGTACAAAGCCTGCGACATCATCCAAACGGAGGACGGTGGACTGGTTGTAGCTACCGGCAACGGCTACCGTCAAAGCTGGCCTTCGGGTGTTGACTCCATTACGATGTATTTTCTAAAACACGTTATTACCAAATTAAACAGCAACCTTGAAGAAGAATGGACTACCCCCTTTCGCTCGCTGACCCACAGCCCTGAAAACAAGTACAACCGTATGGTCAGGTCAACCGACGGATTGGGATATGTAGCGGCAGGGGAAGCAGATATCCCGGATACGCTCAGCTTGAGCAGATATATGAAATTTGGCTGGTTGACCAAAGTATCAGAACAAGGCGACAGCCTGTGGGCGCGCTATCTTGAAGTAGTACAGAGTGAAAGCGATTCATTTCTATATGGGTTTCAGCACGCTTTATTTGACATCAAACCCTGCCCTGACGGCGGCTACCTCCTCTGTGGCTATTCGGTGAGCCTGGTTGCGCCTCCCTATCAGCGAGCATGGATCCTAAAAGTAGATGAATATGGTTGCCTTGTACCTGGATGCCAGGGCATTATTGATGATACCGGTTCACCGCCGGCAGCTTCTTCCCAACCTGTTATGCTACTTTATCCCAACCCGGCAAGCGACTATTTACACATATATATCCATGATAAGACATCGGGCGAAACCATAACACCAGATAAATTGGAAATATATGACGCGCAAGGTCGTAAATTGCTTACGCACAGCACGCCCGTAAGTGATGCCACTTACTCCATATACGTGCAAAACTTTCCGCCAGGCATATATACCCTCAACTGGGTGCATGGAAACCAGATTAAGGCAGTAAAACAGTGGGTAAAAAATTGAGCGGCTACAAAATTGCCTCACCTCGCCAGCACACAGGTCTTCTTGTCGCTTTCCACCTTGCCGTCGGGAGAAAACCATTGGGCCCACACGATATAAATGCCTGCCGGGGCGGGTCCGCCGCGGGCGTCCACGCCATCCCACCTGAAAAAAGCTTCGGCGCCCAGCAGTTCGTTGCGGGCGAGGGGGGCTACCGGGCGGCCTTGCACATCAAAGACCTCCACGGAGATCACATTACCAGGGTTGTCGGCGTGGAACTGTACCAGCAGGGCGTCTTCCTCGCCGTCGCCGTCGGGAGAAAATACTTCGGTAGCAAGCTGCAACTTCGCGGATGTAGGCAGGGCGGCCCTGAGCCGCTGCGAATTTTCGTAGGTAGGCGTGGCAAAACCCACCGACCCCGACGCCGAATGCCAGTTGGCAGGCTCGTTGGTGGGTAACCCAACTGACAGCCGCTCCAGTGAAACGCCGTCATCAAAGGCCAGCAGCGGGTGGTGCATGTCGTCGGTATAATCGAAAGAATCGATGGTGAGTAAGCCCACCCGCAAGGTGATATTACCTTGGTTATCCTCAAGCGTGGGCAACTCGGCCTCCACCAGTCGCTCAGTATGTGGCACGTGGTAGCGCAGCAACAAATCGTCGGGGTTGGCGCAGACTACGGCGGCTTCGCCCGGAAAGACGAGGTGATCAATGCCGATAACTGTCTCGCGGTTAGCGGTACCGACGGCGTTTACGAGCCTCAACCCCGACAGGTTGATGATTTTATCGGATACGTTCCAAATTTCCACAAAATCTTCTCCGCCGGTTTGCGGGTTGAACAATACTTCGTTGAGGAGCAGGTCGCCGGCAAGGAGCGGCTCCGGCAAGCCGAGCCGCGCACTGTCTCTTTCCGACAGCTTGTTGCCCAGACAATCGCTGAGCTCGGGGCTCATAAAAAGCGTATAAACCAACCCTTCCAGCAAAGAGGCGCTTAATAATAGCGAAACCTGGTTGTTGGATACAATCGCCTCTGCTATCGGTAGTCCCTCCATCTCATATAAAGTGGGATCGCCGGCTATTGCCGTATTTAGGTATTTATTAAAAACAAGGGTGATTTCTGTTGTGCTTGTCGCAAATGCGCGCTCCAATACCAGTGCCGTAGTATCGGGGGTGGCGCCCAACAGGGAATTAGCCGTGCCCGGAGTTCCCTGCAAAACAGCCTGGCTCGCCCGCCAGTTGCCGGGGCAGTCGGCGGGAGCTGCGGGGGTGATCAATTCCAGCGACCAGCCGCCGTCTTCTTTGAGCGCGTCGCCGTACCAGTCGGCATGGTAGGCCACCCGGCTGATCACCGCATCCGAGGTATCGACCAGGCTGATCACGGCGCCCCCGTTGGTCAACGCGGGAAAACCGCTGACAGGTAAAACGTCGCCAAATGCTTCAAATGCGGGGGCATCATCTTCGTCGCATAGCAACACATAAGCGCCGGGCAGTAATAAAAAGCTGGGCAGGACACGGGAATTAGCTCCCACTGCTATTTGCCAACCGCCAAGGCTGACCAGCTTGTCGCTGCGGTTGTGCAATTCAATGTATTCCGCATCGGGCAATACCAGCGCAGGACTCGGATCGGCCATGATCTCGTTGATGAGCACGTCGCCGGGTTGTGCGAGTGAGATTTGGTAATAGGTAAATTCCAAACTTAAAGGCCCGCTTAGGTTACCCGGCAGGTCGGCCATCGTTTGAACGGCCAGCGTGTATTGACCCAGGTTAGATAACGGCGCGGCCAGCTCGAGGATCACCACCGCGGGATCCTCCACATCGCGCAGGGCAGACAGAGGGGCGCCGATACCCGGACTCACATCGTATAACGACGCCTGACCGGCAAAAGAAGCGGCCACGGGCTCGTCAAAGCGGACGGCGACTTGCATGGCATCTAACGGATTCACCGCCACCAACTTAGGCGGTGTGGTATCGGCATAAAGCGGGCCGATAGCAATATCATCGAAAAAAAAGTGTTCGTTGCGGGTACTGGTATAGCGGCAGTACACACCTGCATAAAGTCCCATAGGGTAGGAGGCGTCTTGCGTTTCGCCTTCGAGCGTAAAGCCGTTGCCGGTATCCGTCCACATCGACCACAAGCCGCCGGGGGTTCGCGTAATGCGCACGCGGGCCTGGGCGGGTTGCGCGGCCACGCTGCCCGGCGCGCCTTCTATGAGTTCCACCACATTGTCGCCATCCTGTCGGCAAAGGATGACGGCATCCACGTCGCCCGAAGCGCCGCCTATCTTGACGAAATAGCCGTGGAGCGGCGCAGACAAGTCGGCTGCGGAGCTTGCCAGATAAAACCGGGCATAATTGCTGGTAGATGGGGCAAATTCGAGGCGGGCGTAAAACTCCCAGGTAGTAAGCGCGGCGGAAGAAGTCGGCGCCGCCACCGACAGATAGGCCGTATTGTTATTGGCCGGGGCGCCGTCGCTGAGTTGCAATACCTGTGAAGTGACGCTAAACTTATCGCTTGAGCCGCCCCAGGTTGGGTTCTCATTAAAATTGCCGTCGGAAAAATTTTCGGTAAGTTGGCCAAACAGGCCTTGTGCCGCCAGGAGTAACCCGGCGACGAGGAATGTCGTTTTCATAGCTTTCTGGATTAAGGTTAAAAAAACTATCTATTCCCGAAGATAGCAATAAAGGGATAATGCACGTATCTTTGCCCCGCCGATTTTGGCAATTTTTCAATGATAGTGACTGTTTAGAGGGGTTTAGAAGGGTTTAGTAGAGTTTAGTAAAGTAAACACTAAACCCTACTAAACTGCCGAAGGCAACTAAACCCTATTAAACAGTTAATAAAAAAATATCGCTGATGAAAGTGGCAGTAGTTGGCGTAACCGGCCTGGTAGGCGGCGTCATGTGCAAAGTGCTGGAAGAACACCAATTTCCGGTTACCACCTTTATCCCCGTAGCTTCCGAGCGTTCGGTAGGTAAAACGGTTAGTTTTATGGGAAAAGAGTACACCGTGGTCGGCATGGAAGAAGCCGTGGCTTTGCGCCCCGATATCGCCCTGTTTTCCGCCGGTGGTAGCACCTCGCTGGAATGGGCGCCGCGATTTGCCGCAGCGGGCGCCACCGTCATCGACAACTCGTCGGCCTGGCGGATGGACCCCGACAAAAAACTCGTCGTGCCAGAAATCAATGCCCATTTGCTCACGACGGAAGATAAAATCATTGCCAACCCCAATTGCTCTACTATCCAACTGGTGATGGCATTAGCGCCTTTACACCGGCGCTATCACATGCGCCGGGTAGTGGTGTCTACCTACCAATCATTTACCGGCACCGGCATGAAAGCCGTCAAGCAATACCAGTTAGAAAAGAAAGGATTCGAGCCTCAAAAAGACGAAATGGCCTATCATTATCCCATTTTTGAGAATTGTATCCCCCAATGCGACGTGTTTCTGAGCAACGACTATACGAAAGAAGAGATGAAACTCGTTAACGAAACACGAAAGATCATTGGCGACGATAGTATAGGCGTAACGGCAACGGCTGTGCGCGTACCCGTTCACGGCGGCCATTCCGAATCGGTAAACATCGAATTTGACAAACCGTTCGACGTAGCAGAGGTGAAACACATTTTGCGGGAAACCCCGGGAGTAGTCGTGCTCGACGACCCCGCCCAATACCAATACCCCATGCCCATGTTTGCCAAAGACCGCGACGAGGTATTTGTGGGCCGCATCCGCCGCGATGAATCGATAGACAACGGCCTCAACCTATGGGTAGTGGCCGACAACCTGCGCAAAGGCGCAGCCACCAATGCCGTGCAAATCGCTGCCTATCTGGTAGCCAATAAGCTCGTGGGGCAACACGCCGCTACGCCGGCATAGAAAAAAAATTACGGCTTTACCTTGTAAATTCGTATTTTTGAAAGAAATACCCATCTTCGGAGGGATGGCTACCTGCGTTTATCATCCGCTGAAGGGTACTACACAGCAACGGTTTATTTTAACAACAGCATACTTTGATAGCGTAAAGAAGAATTGACATGAAGACCAAACTTGTACTATGGGGTACTAACGCCCAGGACGAACGTGTACTGATTGCACTGGAATTGAGGCCTAAAGATAACAAGGTCGATGTGTATACCTTCCCGGAATCGGTAGCCACCGAAGAGTTTAGCCAAAAGATGATGAACGATTGGCGCAACGACACACCGCTGGAATTCCCTGAAGGTTTCTCCAAATCAGAAAGAGAACTCACCATCACCGAAAGCCTGCTGCCCGAAGAACTGAAAGTAGAACGCAGTGATGTGATCCTGCGGGCTCAAACCGAATGGGCATTTGTAGTGCTTTCCACCAAACTCAGCGAAGCTTATCAACACGAACTCGCCGAATTCAAAGAGCGCGTGGAAAAACTCGAATCGTTCGACGACGAGTTATGGGCCGGGCTGAAGAATTTTTGGGATAAAGTGCAGGTGCAGGTCAGAGAACGCAACCTCTTCCGCGAGCACGCCGATATGCTTCGCGACCATACCAATGCCTTGTTTACGCGCATGAAAGAAATGCGCAACAAACTCGACGAGGATTTTCAGCGCCGCTCGAAAGACAACATGGCGCGTTTCTTCGGCACATTGGAAGAAGTTGAAAACAAAATAAAAGAAGGGCTTCGCCTACAGCCCCTTTTCGATAAACTCAAAGAACTCCAGCGCGAATTTCGCGACGCGGAGTTTACCCGCGAGCACCGCTCCAAAGTATGGGAGCGCCTCGATTCCGCTTTTAAAAGCGCCAAAGGACAGCGCGAAGAAAGCCATGCCGGCGGTGGTGGCGGCGGCGGCGAAGCCTCTCCCGGCGAGCGCCTCCAGCGCCGCTTCGACGGGCTTGTTTCAGCCATCGATAAAATGGAACAGTCCATCCGTCGCGACCGCGAAGAACTAGACTTCCAAAATAGACGCATCGCCAGCACCGACGGACAGCTCGAAGCGCAAATCCGCCAGGCCAAAATCAAAATGATCGAAGAGCGCATCCGCTCCAAAGAGGAGAAGCTCCACGAAATGAATACCACCCGGGTCGACCTGGAAAAACGCCTCTCCCAGCAACGCGACCGCGACGCCAAACGCGCCGAACGCGACAAACTGGAAGAAGCCAAAAAACACGCCCAGGAGAAAATCGCCCAGGAAATTAAAGCCGCCGCCGTAGCCAGAGAAGCCGAAGAGGAAAAACTGGCCAAAGCCGCCGAGGCTATTTCTTCCGAAAAAGGCAAGAAAAAGCCGAAGAAGGACAGCCTGCTCGGCGCTATCAGCACTACCCTCGGCGAAACCCTCGAAGACGCCGTCGATACGGTGAAAGCTGTAGCCGAAGTGGTAGGCGACAAGGTAGAAGAAGCCGTAGAAAATGCGGTGGAAGATATCAAGGAAGCCTGGCAGGAAGCCAAAGAGGCAGTCACTGAAGCTACAGCGGAAGAAGCCGCGGCTGAAACGACAGCAGAAGCGCCTGTAGCTGAAGCCGAAGCACCAGCAGAAGAACCCGCTGCTGAAGCGGTAGAGGAAACACCTGCCGAAGCACCGGAAACGACTGAGCCCGCCGATGAGGCGCCGGCTGCGCCTGCGGAAGAGGAGAAACCGGAGTAATCTAGTGCCGGTCAGGCCGCTCCAAGCGGTCTGACCGGTACAACGGACTAACCCTTCGCCAGCGCCTCGTCGCGTAGCGCCCGGCGCAATATCTTACCCACATTCGTTTTGGGCAACTCTTTGCGGAACTCTATCGACTTGGGCACTTTGTAGGCCGTCAGGTTGGTTTTGCAGTATTCGAGCAATTCGGATTCGCTGAGCGAACCTTCTTTTTTTACGATGTATAACTTGACCACCTCGCCCGACTTGGCATCGGGGATGCCGATGGCGGCGGCCTCCAATACTTTGGGGTGGCTCATAGCCACTTCTTCGATCTCGTTGGGATACACGTTGAAGCCCGACACCAGGATCATGTCTTTTTTGCGGTCGACGATCTGGAAATAGCCGTCTTCTGCCATCGTGCCGATATCTCCCGTGCACATCCAGCCGTCTACTATGCTTTCGGCGGTGGCGTCGGGGCGGTTGTAATAGCCTTTCATCACCTGCGGGCCCTTTACCTGTATTTCGCCCACGCCGCCCGGAGGCAAGGGGCTGCCTTTTTCGTCTACGATGCGCACATCGGTAGAGGGGATGGGCACGCCGATCGTACCCAGCCTTCCGTCGCGGAAGGGATTGGCTGTGGCCACCGGCGATAGCTCGGTCATGCCGAAGCCTTCAGCCAGGAAACAACCCGTGACCTGCTGCCATTTTTCGGCCACGGGGCGCTGTACGGCCATACCGCCGCCTACCGATACCTTCAGTGAATTGAAGTTGACTGAAGGAAAATCGGGGTGGTTGAGCAGGGCATTGAATAAAGTATTAACACCTGGGAAGACAGAAACCTGAAAATCCTTCATAGCCTTGATGACAGAAGGAATGTCGCGCGCATTGGTGACCAGCACGTTGAGGCTTCCCTTGCCGAAGAGCGCCAAACAATTTACCGTAAGGGCAAAAATATGGTATAAAGGTAGTGGGCAGATCGCTGTTTCTACACCTTCTTTCAACCAGGGCGACATCCAGGCGTCCATTTGCAGCATGTTGGCTACCATGTTGCGGTTGGTGAGCATTGCGCCCTTCGATACGCCGGTAGTACCGCCGGTATATTGCAGGAAAACCAGCGCTTCGGGATCGTTGTTAAATGGTTTGATAGAAAATTTCTTGCCGCTGCGGATGGCCTCGCTCACCGTGACTGTATTGGGTATGCGGTAGGCCGGCACCATTTTTTTGAGTTTGCGCACCACGAAATTGACGATAGCGCCTTTGGGGAAACCCAACATCTCGCCAATGCTGGTGATGATTACCGTCTTGATCTGCGTGTCGGGCATCACTTTCTCCAGGTTGGAGGCAAAGTTTTCGGCTATTACGATGGCCTTGGCGCCCGAGTCGTTAAACTGGTGCAACATCTCGCGCGGCGTATAAAGCGGGTTGGTATTGACCACTACAAGCCCCGCGCGCAATGCCCCGAAAAGGGCCACCGGGTATTGCAACAGGTTGGGCATCATGATGGCGATGCGGTCGCCGGGCTCAAGTCCCCGGCTGTGCAGATACGCGCCAAACGCCCTCGACATCACATCCAATTCGGCAAACGTGATGGTCTTGCCCATACACGAAAAAGCGGGCTTCGGGCCGTATTTGCCAAATGCCTCTTCCAACATAGCCACCAGGGTGGGATACGCATCAGGATTGATATTGGCAGGAACGCCGTTTGGATAGTTTTTCAACCAGGGACGCGATTCACTCATTTCAGGTTAGGTTTTAGACGATTATGTTAATACCCCTAAAATTACAGCGAAACATTTGTAATTATGGGGAGTTCATCCTGCAAATTTTGCAATTGCAATAATAGACCAATTTACAGGAAGAAATGTTTTCAGTTCCGGCAAAAAGCTTTACCTTTGCGCCGCTAAAAATATTTCTTAACCTAAAAAAGCATTCTTTCAATGCTGGATGACAAGGACTTAAAACAAGAAGAAGAGGCGGAAACGCCCGAGCCCCTTCATACAGAAGAAGAGACTCCCACCCCTGTTGCAGAAGACGAAGCAACGCCCGTTGAGGCTGCCGTAGAGGAAGTAACAGAAGTTGTAGCTGCCGCAGAAGAAGTAACAGAAGTTGTGGCTGAACCTGAAGAAGAAGCCGTGGTAGCTGATGAAGAAGAAGAAGTACCCGCTGTTGCCGAGATGTCTGCCGAAGAAGAGGTAGAAGAAACCGAAGAAGAAGAGGTAGAAGAAGAAGATCTCGAATTGCCGCTCGAGCAATTAATAGTTGGTTCGGCACACGACGAATTTGACTGGGCTACGAGCACCAAACACGGCAAAGCTTATCCGAAAGATCAATTCGATCAGTACCTGGAGCAATACGACGCTACGCTGACTTCCGTTTTCGAAAATGAAATCGTGGCAGGCCGCGTAACCGCTATTAACGGCGGCGATGTGGTGCTCGATATCAACTTCAAATCGGACGGCCTGGTGCCCCTCTCCGAATTCCGCGATATGCCTGACATCAAAATCGGCGACGCTATCGAGGTTTACGTAGAGCAGCAGGAAGACACCCGCGGACAGCTGGTGTTGTCGCGCCGCAAAGCCAAGCTGCTGCGCGCCTGGGAAAGCATCGTCGATTCTTACCAGAACGGCACGGTAATCCGTGGTACGGTGATCAGCAAAACGAAAGGCGGCTTGATCGTCGATTGCAGCGGATTGGAAACCTTCTTACCCGGCTCGCAAATTGACATCAAACCCATCATCGATTACGATTCATACGTAGGTAAGACGATGGAGTTTAAGGTGGTGAAAATTAATGAAACCATCAAAAACGCCGTGGTATCGCACAAGGCGCTTATCGAAAGCGACCTC
>JAEUUQ010000198.1 GCA_016787505.1 Saprospiraceae bacterium
TAGGTTTCAAAACGGCCTTTTTCGTTGGCATTTTGCTGACGCCATATTTTGAGCGAAAGATTGAGTTGGCTCATGATATTGCTGGTTTTGCTGCTAATTATTTGTAGCTGCGCGATTTGAGTTCAAGGTTGTCAAAATCGAGGTCTTCGCGGTGCATGATGGGTTCTTCCCCCCAACCGCGGTATTCCCAGGCAGCGACATACCGGTAGTTCACGTCGTCGCGCTTGGCTTCTCCTTCTTCGGTTTGCGATTCCTCGCGGAAGTGGCCGCCGCACGATTCGTTGCGGTTGAGCGCATCTACGATCATGAGTTCGCCGAGCTCGAAGAAATCCGCTACCCGCTGGGCTTTTTCCAGTTCGGGGTTAAACTCTTCAGCTTTGCCGGGCACAAATACGTCGCGATAGAATTCATCGCGCAATTCGCGGATCATCTGGCGGGCGGCGGTGAGTCCATCTGCTGTACGCGACATGCCGCAGTAGTCCCACATGATCTTGCCCAGGCGGCGGTGGAAGCTCTCTATCGACTGCGAACCGCCTATGCTCATCAGTTTATCGATGCGATCTCTGGTTTCTTTTTCCACTGCCACAAACTCCGCACGGTTGGCGTCGATTTTCGGCGTACTGATGTCTCCCGACAAAAATTTGCCGATGGTATAGGGCAGCACGAAATAGCCGTCGGCCAGGCCCTGCATGAGGGCCGAAGCGCCGAGGCGGTTGGCGCCGTGGTCGCTGAAGTTGCATTCGCCCAGCGCAAAAAGGCCGGGGATATTGGTCTCCAGGTTGTAATCCACCCACAGGCCGCCCATCGTATAGTGCACAGCGGGGTATATTTTCATAGGCAACTTGTAGGGGTTTTCGCCCGTAATCTTTTCGTACATCTCAAACAAGTTGCCGTATTTTTCTTCCACTACTTTTTCTCCCAGCTCGATGATCTGGGCTTCCGAAGCGTTGTGGATACCGGAGGAGTTGGCTTTCGACTGGCCGTAGCGCTTGATGGCGGCGGAGAAGTCGAGATAGACCGCCAGTCCGGTGGGCGCCACGCCGAGGCCTTCGTCGCAGGCTGTTTTGGCGGCGCGGGAAGCTACGTCGCGGGGCACCAGGTTGCCGAAGGCAGGGTAGCGGCGCTCGAGGAAGTAATCGCGGTCTTCTTCTTTAATATCGAGGGCCGTTTTTTTGCCTTGGCGGATAGCTTCGGCGTCTTCTTTCTTTTTGGGAACCCATACGCGGCCGTCGTTGCGCAAGCTCTCCGACATCAGGGTGAGCTTCGACTGGTAGTCGCCCGAAACGGGGATACACGTAGGGTGAATTTGCGTAAAGCAAGGGTTGGCCATGAGGGCGCCACGGCGCACCGCGCGCCAGGCGGCGGTCACATTACAATTCATGGCGTTGGTGCTCAGATAGAACACGTTGCCGTAGCCGCCGGTAGCCAGTACCACGGCATGGGCGGCAAAACGTTCGAGCTTGCCGGTCACCAGGTTGCGGGCGATGATGCCGCGGGCCTTACCGTCTATGATGACTACGTCGAGCATTTCGTGGCGGTTGTACATATCCACGCTGCCCAGCGAGATCTGCCGCGAAAGAGCCTGATAGGCGCCTAGCAAGAGCTGCTGGCCGGTCTGGCCGCGCGCATAAAACGTACGGCTTACCTGCACGCCGCCAAAAGAGCGGTTTTCGAGCAGTCCGCCGTATTCGCGGGCAAAAGGCACGCCCTGGGCTACCGCCTGGTCGATGATATTGGAACTCACCTCGGCAAGGCGGTATACGTTGGCCTCACGGGCGCGATAGTCGCCGCCTTTTATCGTATCATAAAAAAGCCGGTACACGCTGTCGCCGTCGTTGGTGTAATTCTTGGCGGCGTTGATACCGCCCTGCGCCGCGATAGAGTGCGCGCGGCGGGGGCTATCGTGAAAAGTAAAACATTTCACATTATAACCCAATTCGCCCAGCGACGCCGCTGCGGAAGCGCCGGCAAGGCCGGTACCCACCACGATGATCTCCAGTCGGCGTTTATTATTGGGAGCAACCAGCGGAACCGTAGAGCGGTATTTCGTCCACTTTTCTTGCAATGGCACTTTTTTTACCTCGTCTGGTATATTGGCGTTGAGAATCATATATGCTGAATATTGAGCGTATGATGGGAATAGGATTATTTCATCAGATACATGTAGATGGGTATGATGGCAAAACCCGCCGATACTACAATAGCATAGGCCTTACCTACCCATTGTATAAACGGTGTGTATTTGCGGTGGTTGAGGCCCAGCGTTTGGAAGGCGCTCTGAAAGCCGTGGTATAAGTGAAAGCCCACCACGACCATTGAGATTACATAAAAAATGACATACCCCAGGTTGGCATATGCCACGGCCACAATCGTGTACAGGTCTTTGTATTCTTCGCCTTCGTAAACGGCCATAGGTATATTGCCCATCTTCATTTGCAGCCAAAATTGGTACAGATGCAGCACAAGGAAGATGAAAATGACGGTGCCCAGCCAACCCATATTGGATGCTGCAAAACCGCTTGTGTTGGTGGTGCGGGTCACCTTCACCGCATACCGCTCGGAGCCGCGTGCAATGCGGTTTTGCCGCCAGATCACCCAGCCTTGAAAGGCGTGAACGAGAATAGAGAGATACAACAGGTAGGAGATGGCCTTGATCGGCGTGAACGTAGTCATCCAATGAGCGTGCTCATTAAATGCCTGGCCCCCGTCGTTGTACAACAACTTTAAGTTCCCTTCCAAATGGACTGCCAGGAACAAGATCAGGAAGAGCCCTGTAAGGCTCATTACCATTTTTTTACCCAAAGAAGAGGTGAGAAATTGTACTACCCAATTCTTTTTTTTCGTCTTTTGCATACGCAACATTTGTATCGTAAAAAACGTACTTAGCCTGGGCGCCGGCGCCCGAGTATGATCC
>JAEUUQ010000245.1 GCA_016787505.1 Saprospiraceae bacterium
CGTTTTTACCTGGATAATTGGCACTAAATCACCTCATCACGACTACGCCAAATGCAAAAACGACCTCACAAATACTACGCCATTATTTTTTAAAGTCGCACTAACACACACTTTATCAATTTACTGCGATGGTATTGTATATAAAACAAGTACATCTACCGGCAAGTTTTACCCTATTTGTCCAATAGCCGTCTTATTCGTCTTATCTTCTAATGACTTTTATGCGCTTGGGAAATCCGATTAGGAGGTATCCTACACAAAATTATATCACTAAATAGATTTAATTATCAAAAACATTTCATTATCAACATATAAACACGTACAAACAAGTACTTTATCCACCTTTTTTTTATGTCACATTTTTTTATAAAATTAACACCATATTACCACTTACATGTGCTAAATTTGTATTGGCCTGAATTGCTATTCACTCATAGAAGCCAATCCGGTAGAAGCTACACCCTGTTCATTTTGCCAGTGAGGCATCAGCCTTGATTATATCCTTGTGGTTCTTTAACTCAGAACCTGTAGATTTAATATATAGAGTTAGTGTTGTTCATAGTGTTTGTTTATGTACAAGCCCTGTCTTAACCGGCAGGGCTTCTTTTTTTTGTGTAACTGTTTAGTAGGGTTTAGTGCGTGCGCAGTTTAGCGATTGGGTTTAGCGAATTCGCGTATAAATCAAGGATCAAATATCAAAAAATTCCTCCCCTAAACCCTACTAAACCCTACTAAACAGCTACTTTAATATTATATTTGAAGTCTTATCTATTAAACTCCACAGCATATGTTACTCGATATTCACCAATTGCGCGAAGAGTATAGCGGCGAGCCGCTTTCGCCCGATAGCGTTGATAAAAACCCGTTTTCTCAGTTTGCCGTCTGGTTTGCCGAAGCCACCAAAGTAGAGGCCGATACGCCGAATGCCATGACGCTGGCCACGGCCACCCCCGACGGCATGCCCAATGCCCGCATCGTGCTGCTCAAGGAGGTAAACGAATCGGGTTTTGTGTTTTTTACCAACTATGGCAGCCGCAAAAGCCGGGAGATGACGGATAATCCCCGCGTTGCGCTGATATTTTTTTGGTCGGAATTGCACCGGCAGGTGAAGGTGGAAGGCACGGTGTCCAAAATATCCCGCGAGGAGTCGGTGGCTTATTTCCAGAGCCGGCCCCGCGGCAGTCAGATCGGCGCCTGGGCTTCTCCGCAAAGTCAGGTGATAGAAAGCCGCGAGATCCTCGAAAACGCCTACGATAAATTCGAAAAGCAATTTGCCGGCGCGGACCCCATCCCCTGCCCCGACAACTGGGGCGGCTTTGTGGTAAAACCTTCGCTGATCGAATTCTGGCAAGGCCGCAATAACCGCCTGCACGACAGGCTGCAATACCGGCATCAGTTTGATCCCACCTCCTATGAAGGGAAATGGGTGATCGAGGTGGTAGCGCCGTGATGTGGAGAGGGAGAGAGGGAGTAAGAGACACACAGTTCACTGTTCACTGTGAAATAGCTCCGTTTTCCCATTATTAATCGCAATCAGCACAAGCCCCGTTTTTAATGCGGCAATTTTCCTGACCTGGCCATCAATTAGCACAGTATTGTCCACCCGCCAGCCCCCCTTGCCATCCCCCAGCAACAAACAGCCTTTGGAGGCATCGTAGCGTCCAAAGGAAGGCTGCACTTCGTACCAGTTGCCGCCGGCGAGTATGTCGACAAAGCCGTCGCCGTTGAAGTCGGCAGTGGCAAAGGCGAAAAGGGGGGCGATCTGGGCCTCCAGGGGCAATGGCCGTAGCTCAAATTGGTTGTTGCCTTTGTTGACGGCCAGCGCAGATTGCAGGGTTTCTACGCGTTTTTGGACGGATTCGGCGAGTTGTTTTTCGGAAAATAATTGGTCGAAGGTCTGCTTTGCAAAGGGCGCGTAGTCGGTGTATTTCTTTTTGATGGCGGTGAGTTGAGAAAATAATTCGTCTTTGGAGTAATAGCTGTACTGCCGGTGCTGTTTGTAATAGGTCAGTATGGGGTCGTAAGATTGGTTGCGGTCGTAGTCAGCTACGTATAGTTGCAGCGGCTCTGCTTTGCTTGCTTTTACGGTAGCGTTGAGGCCCAGGTTGCCCAGCAACAGATCCTCGTCGCCGTCGTTGTCGATGTCGGCGGCGTGTACGGTGTTCCACCAGCCAAAACTATTCGCTATTTCAGTTTTTTTCCAGCTTTTAGCATCGGTTGATATCAAGGTAAGCGGCATCCATTCGCCTACTACGGCCAGCGTTTTTGTGGCCGGCAGCCAGCAAGCGTCGCTGACCATGCCCAATTGCTGCAAAAAAGGCGCTACCTGGCCGCTTTTGTCGGTAAACCTGCCTTTGCCTGCATTTTCAAAATAATAACTGGCCGGGGAAAGCCCATAACTACCGGGGATCGAGCGCGCGCCGGTAAAAATATCCGTGTCGCCGTCGCCGTCTATGTCGGCGGCGACTACGCAGGCGCCGTTGGCCATCACAGCAGGCAGGGCATCGGGGGATTTTACCAGGTTGCCCCGTCCGTCGTTGAAGTATAACCTGTGCAGCAGTGCGATGCCCTCCCCTCCCCCATTGACGACATACAAATCGAGGTCGCCGTCGCCGTCGGCATCCAGCCAGGCAGCGTCGACGTCTTCAAAGGTGCTGTCGGCCTCCAGGGCGGGCTGAGCAAGGCGCTGAAAGGCCAACCCGGCTTTTTGCAGGAATAACGCACCGGACTGCCCCCTGGCGCCGCCGATAAATACGTCTTCGAGGCCGTCGCCGTTGCAGTCGCCCACGGCCAGGCAGGGCCCCAGTGCGGACAATTGGTGGGGGATCAGCTTTTCCCTGTCGAAGTCGTTGTAGTTGTTTTCTTTATGTATAAAATTCAGCCCTGACTGGGTCGTAATTTCCCGCAGCAAAGGTTCTACCGGATTCCTTATCGGTAAAGCCGTTCCGGTTTGTTTTTTTAAAATAAATAATTGATCGGCTTTTATCGGCCCCAATCGCTGCCATTGGCCGTCGGGCCAGCGCACCCAGCCCGAATCTACCTGCTGGGCCTTGCCAAGTCCGAATGTCAATACGGGTTCTACTGCCGATTGGAAGCCCCGGGTGGCATATAGTTCCTGGGTGATCTGCTTGCCGCCGGCGTAGAGCACTACCCGGCTGCCGATAGCCCGGCTGTTGGGACCGGGTTGTTCCAGTTGCAGGCGTAAATAGTGCCGGGGTTCGGACTGTTGCCTGGCTTTGTTTTCCCATACTTCGGCTTTGGCGTTGAGGTTGTTGACCACCAGGTCGAGGTCGCCGTCGCGGTCGAGGTCGGCGTAGGCGGCGCCCGTAGTGCAGCCGGTTTTTTCCAAACCCCAGGACTGCGATTGGTTGCTGAAGGTGAGGTCGCCGTTATTGCGGTAGAGGTAGTTGGTCACTTTGCCCTCCGGCATGCGGTTGGCCAGTTCCATGTCGGTGGCCTGCCGCTGGATTTCGATACTGGAGGTGAATTTGAGGTAGTCGAGGTCGTTGGGCCTGCGCCAGATGCCGTTGGTGATGAAAAGGTCTTTCCAGCCGTCGTTGTCGAGGTCGCAGAAGAGGGCCGACCAACTCCAATCGGTGGCGGCTACGCCGGCGAGTTGGCCGATTTCGCTGAAGGTAGCGCCCGTGCCGCCCGTTTTCCCCCGGTTGAGGTGCAGCATGTTGCGGGGAAACTGGTAGTGGTAGCCGTATTCGTATTTGAAGCGATAGATATTGTAGGGATCGGCGCCCACCGAGCTTTTGAGGATCACTTCGTCTTCGGGTTTCATATCGAGGGTGATCAGGTCGAGCAGGCCGTCGTTGTTGTAGTCGGCAATGTCGCTGCCCATCGAGAAGGTGCTGGTATGCCCCACCGAACCGGTGATGTTTTCGGTAAAGGTACCATTGCCGTTGTTGTAGTATAGGTAGTCGTTTTCGTGGAAGTCGTTGGAGACGTAGATATCCGGCCAGCCGTTGTCGTCGAGGTCGCCGATGGCGATGCCCAATCCGTAGCCGATTTTGCTGGAGTAGATGCCGGCTTGGGCGGTTACGTCGGTAAAGCGGCCGCCGGCGATCAGGTCGTTGCGGTACAGTCGGTCGCCGGAGAGGGAGTCGGTGCGCTGGCGAATGGTGGCGCGGCCGTAGATATCAGTGCCGTGCACGGAGTGATTGAGCAGGTACATATCGAGGTCGCCGTCGCGGTCGTAATCGAAAAAGGCCGCCTGGGTGGAAAATCCTTTGAAATCGAGGCCGTAGTCGGCAGCTTTTTCTGTAAAGGTGAGGTCGCCGTTGTTGATGAATAATTGGTTGCGGCCTTCAAAGGTTTTGTACTGCCCTACCTGGCAAACGTAAATATCGAGTTGGCCGTCGCCGTTGACGTCAGCCATGGTCACGCCGGTTTTCCAGTTGCCGACGCCGGCCACGCCAGCTTTTTCGGTGATATCTTCAAACTGCAGGTTGCCCTTGTTGAGATACAGCCGGTTGGATTGTTGGTTTGATGTAAAATAGATATCGGCCAGCCCGTCGTTGTTGATATCGCCGGTAGCAACCCCGGCGCCGTTGTAATAATAGAGGTATTCAACAATGTTTTCCGTCTCGGTTTCCTGCAGGTCATTGCAAAAATGAATCCCCGATGAAGATGCCGGCAGGCATTCGAACAGCGGCCCCCCAGCCCTGTCGGCACAACCCGGCATACCCCATCCCACAAGGATTACAAAGGATATTTTGGCAATAAAAATCTGTTGACGGAGCATTTCTCTCTGTTTTCAGTTATGGGTTGTGGGTTGTGGGTTATGGGTTGTGGGTTATGGGTTGTGGGTTCTTTTGTTTTGTTAAATTTAACCGATAACCCACAACTCACAACTCACAACCGACAACTCACAACTCACAACGGATTACATCCCCACCTGCACGCCCAGCACAAACGCGCGCGTGGGATAATGTACGCCGCGGGTTTCAAAGCCCGGAATGTAAGGTACGCCTTGTACGGGAGAATACGCGCCTTCGAGATTGTTTTTCAGGCGCACCTCGGGGTCGATGCCGGTATATTTGGTCAGAGTGAACAATTGCTGGCCCGCGATATAAATGCGCAGAGGTAGTTTGGCCGATGCCGGCCATTCGTAACTCACCACAAGGTTGTCCAGTTGCCAGAAAGAGGCATTGTCTACATAAAAATCGGAAAAATTACTGGTAGTCACCAATCCCGATGCAGGCTGTTTAACCGCTTCTTCGTGAATATTCATATTCAGTTGAAGTTGCGCAGGCACACCGGTTTCGATGCGGTGTACATTCACCAGACTGTGCCCCCGTACCCCCCGGAAAAACATGCTTAGATTCCAGCGCTTCCATTGCACATCGGCGCCTATGCCGATGGTAGCTTTCGGCAGGCCGGTACCGGCGCTGGCATAATCTTCGTAGCATTCACATGATACTCCGTCGCGGTTGACATCCTCAAACTCCCACAAACCGTTGTTGACTCCTTTAAAGACAAGGGTGTGAAAGTTTCCTACCGGCCGACCTTCTTCCAGGTATAATTCCGTAACGCCATAACTTCCGAATAAGATTCCGTTGTTGGCAAATTGGGGCAAGCCGTTAATATCACCTAAATCGGTATAGATAGACTTGTTCATGGCCAGGTTGCCCGATATTCCCAAACGCAGGTCCTTTTTGTTTAAAAGAGTCGCTTGCAGGTTTAATTCAATACCCCGGTTTCTGATGGCGTATTGGTTTACAAATTTTCGATTAAAATACCAGGTAGTAAAATCATTGGTCTGGAAAATCAGGTCTTCCGCATGATTGGTGTAGTAATCAAGCGATAAGGCCAATTTGCCCCCCGATATCGCCAAATCAATGCCGGCATTGGTCTCTCTTCGGCTTTCCCATTGGAGGTCGGGGTTGGGGGCTGAGGCGGGGCCGTAGCTTTGCACAAAACGACCGTTGTAG
>JAEUUQ010000250.1 GCA_016787505.1 Saprospiraceae bacterium
GATGAAGCAACCGGCCCAACCCTGGGAATTCCGCTCCAAGCCAGCCTGGCAACGGCTCATCATAATGCTCGGCGGCGTGACGGTCAACTTTATTCTCGGCTTTTTTATTTTTGCGATGGTGTTGTGGACCTGGGGCGAAGAGTATATTCCGACCAAAAACGTGACCTACGGTATCTACGCCGATTCGCTGGGTATAGAGCTCGGACTGAAAGACGGCGACCAGATACTGGCGGTGGGCGATAAACCCTTCGACAAGTTTAATTACAATACGGTGATCAAAGAGATTGTCATACACAATGCCAAGACGATTACCGTGCAACGCGATGGCCAGGTAGTAAAAGTGGCCGTCGATGATAAATACGTTGACCTCCTGTCGCGCCACGAAAACAAGGACAAATTCCTGTTTGGCGCCCGGGTGCCGTTTGTGGTGGCTGAATTTGGCAAGGAATCGCCCGCCCAAAAAGCCGGCCTGCAAAAGGAAGACCGCATTATTGCACTCAACGATACGTCTACAGCCTATTTCCACGAGTTTTTCCGCCGCATCAAGCATTACCCGGGGCAGGACATCCGCGTGCAGGTGAGCCGCAAGTCGGAAAGCGGCGCGCTCGATACGCTCGACTTTACGTTTAAGTCGAGCCCCGAAGGCCGTATCGGCGTGTACCCTTACGGCGAACCGTATCATTTCAAAACCGAAAGACAGGATTATACGCTGATGCAGGCTTTCCCCGCCGGCGTCACCAAGGGCATGACGATATTGTTCGACCAACTCAAAGCTTTCGGACAGATATTTAAAGGCAAAATAAAAGCCTCTGAAAGCCTCGGCGGTTTTGCATCTATCGGCAAGATGTTTGGCGCCGCCTGGAATTGGGAGCGCTTCTGGACTATGACCGCCGTGCTGTCGCTCATCCTGGCCTTTATGAACCTGCTGCCCATTCCCGCCCTAGACGGCGGTCATGTGCTGTTTTTATTGTATGAAATGGTCTCGGGCCGCAAACCCAGCGATAAGTTTATGGAGATCGCCACGATGGTGGGCTTTGTGCTTGTGCTGGGCCTGCTGTTGTTTGCCAATGGCCTGGATATCAAGCGCTGGCTGTTTAAGTGATGTGCTGATGTGCTGATGTGCTAATGTGCTGATTTGCTGATTTGCTAATAGTTTTATTAAATTAATTATCAGCACATTAACCCATTAGCACATCAGCAAATTAACTCAGTTCCCAACCTTGCCAAGTACTTCCGTGGTATACGCCACCATCTCAGGTGTAATATCGAGGTGGGTCACAAACCGGATCGTTTGGGGGCCGAAGGCAGAGGCTTTGATGCCGTGGGCGGCCAGTTTTTCCAGCAGGGAAGCTGCCGTATGTGGCGGATGCACATCAAAAATCACGATATTGGTTTGGACGGGCCGCACGGCCGCCACGTAGGGCATCTGCGCAAGGCGTTGGCCGAGTAGCTTAGCGTGGTCGTTGTCGGTTTTTAATCGAGCTATGTGGTGGTCGAGGGCGTAGATGCCTGCGGCGGCCAGGATGCCGGCTTGGCGCATACCGCCGCCCATCACCTTGCGGTAGCGGCGCGCCTGTCGAATGAAGTCTGCCTCGCCGCAGAGCACGGAGCCGACGGGGGCTCCCAGTCCTTTTGATAAACAAATAGATATTGAATCAAATAAGGGGCCTATCTTACGGGTATCGTCGCCGGTTTCTACCAATGCGTTAAAAATTCGCGCGCCGTCGAGGTGAAAACGCAAACCTTTCTGCCTGCATAACTCGCTGATTTCCTGCATTTCATTTAGGGTATAATAACTTCCCCCGCCTTTGTTGGCCGTATTTTCGAGCACCACCAGGCGGCTTATGGGCAGCCAGTCGTATACAGGTTTGATGGCTGCGGCTACCTGCGCCGCTGTGATCTTGCCGTGCACGCCGGGCAGCAGGTTGACGGCCACGCCTGAGTTGAAGGCGTAACCGCCGACTTCGTATTGATATACGTGCGAACTTTCGTCGCATATCAATTCGTCGAGCGGCTCGGTATGCGTTTTGATGGCGATCTGGTTGGTCATGGTGCCCGAAGGGCAAAACAAGGCGGCTTCTTTGCCGAACAAACCGGCCACTTTGGCTTCCAGGGCATTGACCGTGGGGTCTTCGCCAAATACGTCGTCGCCGACTTCGGCCGCCATCATGGCCTCCAACATGGCTTTGGTGGGCTTGGTGACGGTGTCGCTGATCAAGTTGACTATCATTGTGTTCTCTGTTCTCTGTTCTCTGTTCTCTGTTTGGTTAGGTAGAGACAAATCATGATTTGTCTCTACTGGCAAAGATAATGAACGAATAACCGACAACCGACAACGCTACCTCCTCTTCCCCTCCAGCCAATCCACATATGGGACGTCGCCCAGGCGGAATTTGACGGGGAAGCGGAGCGCTTGTTCCATTTTGACTTCGAGGCGGCAGAAAAAAGCGAGGTCTTCGTATCGATAAGCCGGGCGCAATAGCTCTACGCGCAAGGCTCGTGTTTCCGGGGCTTGAGCGGGGTACAGGGGCCTGGCAAAATGCTTTTTGAAAGTGGGCGGTACAGGTTCACGCCAGCGCAGAGCGGCCTGCGCGGATGCCTGATGACAGAAAGCGAGTGAAAAAGCGGCGATCAGCCATATGATACTAAGAGACCGGTACAGCTTCATGATTCTTCTGTTTCGACCGATATTTTTTTGCTGCCTTCATACATATCGAAGCGCAGCAATTTACATTCCAGTGGGCCGTTAAACAGCGTATATTTCTTAGAGGCTTTCAGTCCGATATGTTTAACGGCGTCGGCATTGGCCGAGATAATCCATGCTTCATAACCCGAAAACGAGGATTTAAGTTTATCGCCGATACTTTTGTAGAGCTGGGTGACATCATCCACTTGCAGGCGTTCGTCGTAGGGCGGGTTCATCACCACGATGCCGGGAGGGGCAGGGGGGTGGATTTGCTCAAATTCGGCGGCCTGGAGGCTGAGGTACTGCTCCAGTCCGGCTTCAGCGGCATTGCTGCGCGTGAGCGCTATGGCCCGCAGATCGTTGTCGGAGCCCCATAGCTGGTGCTCAAAGGGTTTAATCCTGGCCTTGGCTTCGCGTTTCACCTGCATCCAAAGGCCGGCGTCGAAGTCGGCCCAGCGCATGAAGCCAAATGTACGGCGTTTCATCTGGGGGGGTACCTGGCGGGCTATCATGGCGGCTTCAAGCAGCAGCGTACCCGAGCCGCACATAGGGTCGATAAAATGGCGGTCGGCCTGCCAGCCGGTGAGCAGGATAATGCCTGCGGCGAGCACTTCGTTGATGGGGGCTTCGAGGGCTTCGGCGCGATAGCCGCGTTTGTGGAGCGAATCGCCCGAGCTGTCGAGCGAAACCGTGCATTGTTCCTGGTAGATGTGCAGGTTGAGGCGTTTGACCGGGTTTTGGGGATCGACGTCAGGGCGCCGGCCCGTTTGGTTGCGAAACCGGTCGGCGATGGCGTCTTTCATTTTCAAAGACGCGTATTTGGAGTGGCGGAAGATCTCGGAATTTGTCGCTGCGTCGATGGCAAAGGTATCCTGAAGTTGCAGAATAGAAGGCCAATTGATATCGTAGACTTGCCGGTATAGCTCCATTTCATTGCGGGCGCGAAAGGTGGCGATGGGTTGAATAATGCGAATGGCGGTGCGCAATTCGTAATTGGCGCGGTACAACAGCTTTTGGTCGCCGCTGAATTGCACCGCGCGCTTTAGGGGCGTTATGTCTTGCGCCCCTAAAGCGGCGAGTTCATGGGCTAGTACTTCTTCCAGCCCTGCCAGTGTTTTTGCCAGGTATAACATGGCTGCAAGATAGGGTTTTCCGGCGTAACGGAAGCCTCTTACCTGCTGACAACGGTCACATGGTCTTCGATGAGTAGTTTTTCCCGGTATGCCAGGCGCCAGGTATTGCCTTCTTTTTTCCACAGTTTGACGTCGTACAAACCCGCTGCCGGAAATCGCAGCGTGGCTGTTTTGTCTTCCAATACGATCTTGTTGCCGGCGCCGGTGTCTAATACATACTGTTCGTTTTCATCGTATTCACTTAAAATGAACAGGAGCGGCGAACCTGTTTCCTGGGCGCCTTCGATGCGGAAGGTTGCGACTGAAGTTTCCCGATCGATTGGGGGCGCCGGGCTATAAGCCGCGGCGGCCTCCGTCCAATCGTTTTTTTGGTAATGCGAGCCTTTGATGTACATTACGCCGCTTAATCCGATGAAGAGCAGTAGCAATTGGATAATACTTTCCAGTTTGATACCCCGCGGCTTGTTGTACAATACGTCAGTGTTTGTGTTACAGTGTTTCATAGTTAGAAGTAGTTTTAGGCTTATCATCCTTTGTTGGGCTGTACAATGGATGAGCAAATGTAATAATTAATAATTTAAAAAAAATAATAATATGTGTGATTTGATGCTGGTTTGACGGCGTAAACACATATTTATTATTTATAATAAGATAAATGCAAAACCCATGCCAAACTTGAATGAGGAGGCATTTTATATTATAAAAAACATTAAAGTGTATGAAAATGGAAAGAAGCGGTAGCCTCGCGGGAGGAAGCGGGGGGAGGGGGGTGATAAGACTGTACGACTGTACGACTGTACGACTATACGACTAATGTCGTCAACTTAAGCCGATTAATTCACCACGGAGTTACACCGAGTTAACACCGAGTTACACAGAGGGTAGAATCTCACTCCGTGAAACTCCGTGGAAACTCTGTGTACCTCTGTGTACCTCTGTGGTAAAAAAATATCGCTTGAGCTTTTCGTTAAGTTGACGACATTAGACTATACGACTTTACGATCGGGGAGGGGGTAAGAAATGCGGCGAGTTGACCTCAGGTTTTGGTTACCATAATTTTGTCAATTCGTTGACCGTCTTTGTCGATGACCTCCAGTTGATACCTGTCGAGCGAAATTTTGTCGCCCACCTGTGGGAGGGCATGGGATCTGGAGAGCATCAGGCCGGCCACCGTGAGAAATTTCCCTTCGTGTTGTTTTTCGATCTGTAGGTTAAAATACCTTAAGAATTCGGAAATCGGGTATTGGCCATCCACCAGCCAGGAATTTTCGTCGCGTTGCATGATCTGGTATTCTGTGTCATACGCTTCGCTGACGTCGCCGACCAGGGCATCTACTACATCGTCCATAGTGACCATACCTTTGGTGGCGCCAAATTCATCCACAATAATGCCGTAGTGCAGCCGCTCCGCTTTAAAAAGCTCGAGCAGCCTGTAGGCGGGCATCGTCTCGTTGACAAAAAGCGGTTGTTTGAGATAATTATTCAAACTAAAGCCGGAATCGGTATTGGCTTCAAAGAGGTCTTTGAGTAATACGATGCCCAGCACCTGGTCGATATCGTCGTCTTTGCAGACGGGGTAGGCGGAGTGTTTTTCCTGGCCCACTTTTTGGCGTACCTTGTGGAGGTCATCGTTTTTATCAAAATAAATCAGGTCGTTGCAATGCGTCATCAGTGAATTTACCTTGCGGTCGCCGAGTTCAAACACGCGTTCTACGATATTCTGCTCGATATCCTGGATTTCGCCGCCGTCGGCGCTTTCTTTGATGATGGATTTGATCTCCTCTTCCGATACTTTGCTATCCATATTGTTTCTGATGCCGAGAATTTTCAAGAGCAGGTCGTTGGTAGTAGTAAGCAGCCACACAAAAGGAGAAGTGACCACCGAGATCCAGTTCATCGGGCGGGCCAGAATCATGGCAATGGGTTCGGGAAAGGTCAATCCCAGGCGTTTGGGTAGTAATTCGCCCAACACGATAGAGAGGTAGGTCACGAAAATAACGATCGTCACTACGGCGATGGTATTGGCAAACGGTTTGACCGATTCGAATTGCAGGAGAAAAGCCTCAATATCATTGGTTAGATTTTCGCCGCTGTATACGCCCAGCAAAATACCGATGAGCGTGATACCTATTTGAACGGTCGACAAAAATTTGCTGGGGTTTTCAGACAGTTCGAGTGCGGTTTTAGCGCCTTTATGGCCTTTTTTCAGGGCGTTTTCGAGTTTGAATTTTCTCGACGACACCAGCGACATCTCTGCCATTGAGAAAACGCCGTTTATCAGTACTAACCCGATAATGATAAAAAAC
This sequence comes from Saprospiraceae bacterium, assembly GCA_016787505.1. Taxonomy (GTDB): domain Bacteria; phylum Bacteroidota; class Bacteroidia; order Chitinophagales; family Saprospiraceae; genus JABWBR01. Next base: position 6,126 of record JAEUUQ010000250.1, read on the forward strand.
TCCATGTATTCGCGGTTTTGAGCGGTATCAAAAACGCAAAGTTAACACGCTCGACGAGATTGGATCTTGCATGGCGGCAGGTTTTTCGCCTGTTTACGAGTTTAAAAACCTGGCGGAATCTGGTTAAAAAACAAAGATTCCGCTGCGAATTATTTTTATTACTCAGCGGAATCTTTAGTTTGTGTAACGAAAATATACAAAGAGCACTTAATTTAACTTCACAGATCTCTCCCTCCTCCCGACCTCAGTTGTCGGTACGGGACTCCTTTTAGTCGCACACTCCCTCCCTCTCTCCCTCTCAATCTGAGCAGGCGCCCCGCTATAGTCCCGGCAACACCCACCCATTCTGGTAATGCGCCTTGATCAACTCGTTGGCTGCTGCGTCGTTTTTGAATTGACCGCCGGCGGCATCCCAGTACACCTTTCTGCCGGTTTTGAAGGCCACGTTGCCCATGTGGGCGTTGATGGCGGCCACGGCGCCCGTTTCGATGCCGCATTTGAGCAGCGAAGCGTCGTTGGCTTGCATGGCATTTACAAAGTTTTTGTGGTGCTCGGCCAGGTAATCGACCTGGGCGTCTTTGCGTTGGTCGGGCAGGTCGGCGATTTTGTACTCCACGACGCCCTTGTTATTGCGCTGCGTTTCGGGGATTACCTCCCAGCCCTGGCGGTTGACCACCAGCGTGCCCTGGTTGCCGATAAAAGCGATGCCTTCGGTGCGGCCGTAGGGGCCGTTGTCGATGCCCAGGGCGTGTTCCCAGAGCATATTGAAGCCGTCGTATTCAAACACGGCCTGCAGGGTATCGGGGGTTTCGGAGGCGTCGTCGGGATAGGCCAGTTTGCCGCCCGAGGCCATCACCGATTTCGGCGCCGTGGCGCCCATAAAAAACAGGGCGATATCGATTTCGTGCACGCCCCAGTCGGTCATAAGTCCGCCGGCGTAATCCCAGAACCAGCGGAAGGTAAAGTGGAAGCGGTTGGGGTTAAACGGGCGTTTGGGGGCGGGCCCCAGCCACATATCGTAATCGACGCCTGCCGGGGGCGCGCCGTCGGGTTTTGGGGGCACCGATTTCATCCAGCCCTGGTAGGCCCAGCATTTTACCAGGCGTATATTGCCGAGTTGCCCGGTCTTCAGGAATTCGTGGGCCTGCTGGTAGTGCGAGCCGCTGCGCTGCCATTGTCCGATCTGCACCATCTTGCCGTGGCGTTTGGCGGCGGCCATCATCACATTGCATTCCTCGATAGAATTGGCCAGCGGTTTTTCGCAGTATACGTGTTTGCCGGCTGAAAGTGCGTCGCAGAACATCAGGCAATGCCAGTGGTCGGGCGTGCCGATGATCACAGCGTCAAGCTCCTTCATCTCCAGCATCTTGCGGTAATCTTTGAAGAGCTTCGGTTTTTTACCGCGCAATTTCTCCACATCGGCGGCCCGCTCGTCGAGTACGCTTTGATCTACATCGGCCAGGGCGATGCAGGTAGCCTCCGGCACGTTGTTGAGCAGCGCCCGCAGGTTCGACCAGCCCATGCCCTTGCAGCCGATGACGCCGTAGTGGATGGTGTCGTTGAGCATAAAGCGGCGACTGGCAAAAGCCGGAAACGGAAATAATGTAGCAAACCCGGCGCCGGCAGCAACGGCGGCGCTTTGGGCTAGGAATTGTCGTCGGGTATGGCGCATGGCGGGTTGATTTTGATTTGGGTTATAAATATAAAAAAATACCAGCGGCCAACCAATAAGCACGACAATTTTGTGCTTTTCGAATTGAGACACATGCTTAGTGGTACTTGGTGTTCTTCGAGCCTTTGTGTTAAAAAAAATTGTGGCGCCGAAAATCTTTACCACTAAGGCACTAAGGGCACGAAGTACCACTAAGTTTATGTGTTCAGGAAGATATAACGCGAGAAATCTATTGAAAAAGAATAGATTTCTCTGATTTAACACCTTTTGCCGAGAGAAATCTCGTATATTTACCATCATTTCTCGAATAATAGTATTCATCATGGCTTCATTAATTATTGGTCGACAAAAGGAAAAAGAAAAATTAGATAAAATCATGCAGTCGGGGCAGGCAGAATTCCTGGCTATCTACGGCAGGAGAAGAGTTGGTAAAACTTTTCTGATTCGCCGGCACCTGAACGACCAGATTGTATTTGAACTTGCCGGCACCAAAGAGGGAACCAAAGAACAGCAACTACTCAACTTTTTTGGGGAGTACCTGCGGCGTGCCGGCAGACAAAAAGAGACGCAGGCGCCTGCATCCTGGTTTCAGGCATTTGAGTATCTGGCTGACTATCTGCTGGGCTTACCCCGGCCTGAAAGTAAACACGTGGTATTTCTGGATGAGATGCCCTGGATGGACACCCCCCGGTCGGAATTCATTTCTGCGCTGGAATACTTTTGGAATCAACACGTATCCAGGATGGATCACGTACTACTCATTGCTTGTGGCTCGGCCTCGTCGTGGATCAGAAAAAAGCTGGTGAACGCCCGGGGTGGATTGTACAACCGGATCACGCAGCGGATCAAACTGGCGCCTTTTTCTTTAAGCGAAACGGCATCGTTTCTTCAGCACATGGGCGTGCAGTTGCCGCAATACCAGATACTCGAATTATACATGGTTATGGGCGGCATACCGTTTTATCTCAAAGAAGCAGAGAAAGGCAAAAGCGCCACGCAACTGATTGATGCCATTTGTTTTTCGCCGCAAGGATTGTTGCAGGAAGAATACAACCAGTTATACCATTCGCTATTCCGGAACGCAGAGCGCCATATCGCCATAGTCGAGGTTTTGGCCAACAGGCCGCAGGGCATGACCCGCAAAGCGATCTACGAAGCTACCGGCATAAGCGAAGGGCCTTTGACCACAATACTGGAAGAATTATGTGAAAGCGACTTTATCAGCAAGCTACAGCCTCTGTATAAAAGGAAAAAAGATACCATTTATAAACTTACCGACTTATACTCACTGTTTTACCTCAAATTTATACAAGCGAATAAGGGCTCCGGTAGCAGGATATGGGAACAATTGTCTCGGCAAAATACCTATACCGCCTGGAGCGGCTATGCATTTGAGAATATTTGTATGATGCACATTGACCAGATCAAATCAGCTTTGGGCATCAGCGGCGTTTACACGCGGCATAGTTCCTGGAAATTCAGCGGAGATGATAGCCTGCCCGGTGCACAAATAGATATGATCATTGACCGGGCAGACCAGATCATTCATTTGTGCGAGGCTAAATTTACCAGAGAAAACTACGCGATGGACAAAGACGCTGCCGCTCAATTGCGGCTTCGCAAAACCATTTTCAAGCAGGTATCCCAAACTAAAAAGGCGGTTTTTACTACTTTGCTCACTACCTACCCCGCCTTGCAAAACAAGTACTACATTGAAGAGGTAGATAGCGAGATTTCGATGGAAGGGTTATTTGGATAATAAACAATTCCTCACCCTGTTCACCGTTTTTGGGGCAAAGCGAAACGAGCATTTTTTAGCGACGGTTACGCAGGACCTGACCCTGGATGTATTGTTTGATTGAGCCTTACCCGCGGGCGCCGATGGCCTGCAGTTCTATCATTTTTTTACTTTGATTTTGATTTACGAATCGGGATTGGCGCCTAATCGGTGATTAGGGTTTTGGCAAATAATAAACATCCAATGCTTCTAAAAACCTCCCACGAGTATTTCCCCCAAGCATGAATATTCTGCCATCAATAGTTGTAACTTCATCATTATCACGAATTTGCCCGCCTTTAATTACCTGCCCTTTGTTCGTATGGATTTCTAAATAGGATACTAACCAATACGTTCCTCCATGCTCATTTTGATCAAAAAATCCAGTAGTCCAGGTGTACTCATGGTAATTAACATGAACAATTACTTTCGTGATATACTCATTCCAAGCTAAGGTAATTTCGCCTTGCCAATCTCCACTTTCCCAGCCATGCATGTCGCCATTAATTATTATGGCATCTACAACAACAGCACTCCTGATAGAAATCTTATTAACCACGACTTCTTTAAAAGGATCTGCCCCACCCCATCCTAGAGGGCCGGTGTTTTGTATTTTGTTGAAATACAAATCCTTCGAGGTCTTCCCATTTTGATTAATGGCAATTAATGTAAGTTTAACATCTGTTGGGTAATCAACAGGCCAGTAATAGTTATCCTGAAGTTTCAGATCATTCAACATACTGGGAAAATTGCCCGGACTAGAATTAGGATACTGTTTTTCGCCATTCTTGATCGGAAAATCACGTGGTATTGTTGGAAATAACCATCCATACGTTAGCCCCTCTGTATATCGGGTCAGATAATGAAACACTAGCATTCGTTCAGCGACATGCATTCCCACATCTGAAATCTCAAGCACCGGCGCCGGCGCCTCCATTGTTACTACGACCTGCTTTGAAATAGTATTGCCGTCAGCTTTTGTTGCTACCAAATTAAGGGGTAGCGCTTGTGTTTCTGTAAAATCATCCGGAATATTGCTATTAGTAGCAGCCGGCACAACTTCATAACCGTCCTTTTCCGTGCGTCTGTCGTTAAGGTTTTGATTAACCTGACTCCCTACCAAAGGAATATAGTTAAGCTCCAAAGCTTTGATGGCAAATGTCTGCCAGGTCAATTTCACGGCTTGTCCTACTGTAAGTAAAGCGTTCGTCGGGCTCGCAATGTCAAACGACACTATCTGCGGCTTCGGCTCTTCCTTCTGGATCACCAGAAACCAGCACCAGTCGGAAAATCCGTCTATGCCGCTGATCTGTAAGGTCATATTTACAGTGCCGTCGGACAAAGCGGTAACGATATTGGACAGCTCGAGGCGGATCTTTTTTCCGCCGGTCAGCGGAAGTAATGGGGTTCCCACCTCGGGCACGCACTTAAACTGGATAAAGTTTTCGTTGTCTACATGGCTGATTGACCACTGCGGATTTGTGCCGTAATCTACGTCGTGTGAGATATTCAGCGCTATGCCCTCCGCGCTATTGGGTGGCGCCAGGTCCCAGTCATCTTCGCCGGCTTGTATGGACAGGGTCAATTCCGGCACGCCCAGTTTGCTCGGGTCTCCATTGCCGGTTAGGCTGGAATAATCTATCTCAAAGCTCAGCTTATTCGGTATGTCGTCTAAGCCGGCGGGGGTGATGAATACCACGTCATCGTGTTTATCCGGTATATCGGGTACTTTTACCTCTGGGTCAACAAAATAAGCCCGGACGGGGAGGGGTTTTTGTTTGGCCCCGAACGAGGCGGTGGTGACCACGCATTCGTTGGAGGGTTTGTTGTTTCCAAAATGGCTGGCGTCGGATACGGCGAAGTCGCCGATTTTTTTTACGGGATCGCTGAAGGGGTTGACGGGGATATTTAGGGTCACCGACTCATTTCCTTCGTTTTTCCAGGTGAAAGCATTGGCACACTGCAATTTGATTTTGGGGCCGGTTTGGCCGGCCGGAATGATCCAATGGTCGGAGGAATCGGCCAGGGAGATCTTCGTGGCGTCAACGCCTTCCATTTGCCCGCTGTTATCATACTGAAGCTCGGTGAAATCCAATTCCAGATAATCGCCAGGCGCGAAGTTTTGATCGGCTGCATTATTTGTGAAGCCTATTTCCACTTTATTGACGAAATCAGGTTTGTCTGTTTGGGCGTATAGTATGGCGTTTAAATCCGGCTGTGTTGCTACAAATTCCATCGCCATATTGGCCGTTTCGGCGAAAAACGCAGATTGGATAATATCTTGTTGTGTATCTACCTGTGGCGGAGGATTAGTATTGTCAAAGGATATGGAAAGTGGCCTTTTCATGTTGTGTGGAATGTTTAGTTAGTTTTCGAATTATCTTTTTCATCGACGCCGGTCTTCAGCCGGCCCTCGTAAAAGGCGGGCATTTTATCATAAAAGGCTGCCGGCGTACTCGATGATTGCGGTATGACGGATGTTGCATTGCCGCCTATAAACATCCATTGCCCCGTCGTTTCGGCAGGCAGCGGTAAGCGGAGTTGGTCCTGCGGACTGAGCACCGGGTTGACCAGGAAGCTGAATTCCAGGTTTTCCATGGCGTCTTTGTATTGGTCGGGCGGTATTTCGATCGATGCAACGGGCAATACCCCTGTGGTGGCGTGTACCTCGGCCCTGGGGTCGATGAGCATAAGCAGCCGAATGGGGCCGCCGGCCGGACTGAGCAACAGCGAGTCGACCTGGTCTTCTGCCTGGAAAGTACTCTCGCTGATTGTATAGTTTTGGCCATCGTAGGGGAAATACCCCACCAGGCCGTCGTTTAACTCGCTCAGATCACCCAGTCGCACGGGGAACTGCACTTTTGCGAAGGCTTGGTCGGGTAGTTCCGGCATCGGTTCTCCGTCTTTGAACTGATCAACCTGATTGCCAAAAGCGAGCTCCGACCAGTCTTGCGCAGGCAGTCCTTTCAGTTCTAATTCCAGTGAGGCCTGTACCAGGGCCAGCGGACGACCGAACAAAACGGCCCGGGCGTTTTGTTGCCGGTAGTCGGCGGGTTCTATGGTGAGCAATACCCGGTCGATGGCCGACCGGAAGGCGTTGAAATTGACGGATGTATCGTTCAGGAAACCGGCGACAAATGTTTTCAGGTGCGGGTTGCCAATTCGCTCAGATTCAGCTGCACGCGCCGGTATCCAATGTACCTTTTCGGTGTTGTCGGCGTAGCTTTGTAGAGCGCCCAGATGCAGCCCGGACTGGTCGTAGATGAGCAGGCTGTCGTCGAGGTGATTGGGCAATACCCAGCCGCAGACGGGAGAGGAGGCCGGATGCGCGTTCAGTTCTATAGCATCATTGGAGGCCGAGAGCCAGTCGAAATTCAGGCGGCAGGCTTGCACGATGCGGGGCGGGAGGCAGAATAGATGGTTCTGCGCTACACCTGAAATATTAACCGGCGGGAACTGTGCATCCAGTGATCGGTTTTCAGGCTGCAAATCCAGGGGCCGAAGTATGGCGGCAGTACCCAGGTCGATGTCGCGGTATTGCCCGAAGGCGTCAATCAGCCGGATTTGTTTGATGGCGACGAACCCATTGCGAATGGGATTAAAGAAGCTCTTGCCGTCTTTTACGGCTTCGTCCAATTCAGCGGGGATCGGCGGCTGATACCGGCCCACACCCCGGGCCACCTGCCCCCAGGTGGAGGTATCAGGCTTATCCCAATTGTCCTCATAGGGATCATAAACCGGCAGTTTGAGGGTGCGCAGGCGCGCCAGCAGGTGATCGTGAAATCCATCTGATCCTGATAGCCTCCAGAGGATCAGTATATCCGCTATTAATTTTATTCATAAACGCTATAATTCCGCTATCCTGGAGTCCATTAGCGGGCTCATAGTTTTGGTTCAATTGTTGCGAGACCTCACTTGGAAATCCAAAACTGGATTCAATAAACACGTATTTAGGAAGTTTATCCGACTTAATTATACTACCCGCTTTACTAATAAAATCCTGAATAGTTGATGTGGAAATGCGAAGCTGCTTAGCTAAATTACTAATAAGCGCCTGGCTTTTGGGGCCAGGAGTTGTTATACAATTAATTAGCCTTTTGCTGGATACAGACATGCCGTACGACACACCACTTCCATTGAGAAGTTGCCAGGGATTTTTATTGCGATTCCAATAGCGGCATACAGACTCGTAGGACATGGTATAATAAGCGTATTCCGGTCCTAACGATTGCTCGCGTATTGTTGGGTCAAAATCTGCAATACCGAGGCTTAAACTTGCGAACACTTTAGCCGCAGCCTTAATACATCGGTTAGTGATCCAGGTATCCTGGGTATATACCACTTGATCATTTAACGTTTGCACCCGATAGGACATTATTCCCGCTTCTCCACTAACCCCGGCCGTAGCTCCTGCGGATGCCGAAGGCGCCAGGGTTCCTAAGAAAGGTACTCCGGCACTACCTTTTACAGTAACATCGGCGCCAATCAATCCCGAAAAAGCAAACAGATGAAAATAGCCGGGTATATTACTAACAGTAGGAGGAGGGGAAGATCTTCTGATTAATTTTCCACCCTTATCCATCCATTTTTTTAAAAGCCCAACTGAATCACCGGGTTTAGGCTCACCTTGCGCTTCTAATACCTCCACAACTCTTGCCTTGGCAAACTCAAACACAAATCCGTCTCCAGGACTGGGATAACTTAGTGGTTGGTTGTCTTTCAGGCGGATGAACCGCCCGTTGATAGCGCCGGAAATTTTTGGATTAAGCGTCAAACCTAGCTCGTCCGTAGAGAATGGCAGACCGATACTAATGCCGGCAGAGAGCGTGATCGCAATATCTGCGGCCCTTCCACCCAATACAAGGAGGGTGATTGGGGTGCTTGTTTTCCAAACAGGCCACAGTTTTTGACTTGGATTAGTGAGTCGCCCGTAATACCAGGTTGGGATCTTGGTTTGGGGATCTGTATATGAATAATATCCTACCCGAAATTCAAAAGCTTGTTGAGGAAATCGCTGCATGATCACCATGGTTTCTTTGGAGAGGTTACCTTTCAAGGCAACTTCAACGTCAAAACTCAGGCCTGGGATAGCTGGAACCCCTGCTGCCAAACCCAACAATCCCAGCGGATCAACACTTACACCTATTTGCATCGCCACACCATTTGCAAAATAGGCGCTCGATATTTGCCCTTTATAATCAATCCCGGCACTATTGAATTGCTGGAAAACACTTAGTGGATCCTCCAGGGAAGATTGAAATATTCCCTGGACAGTTCGTTCGCGCGAAGCGTACTCCTCGATCATCGGCATATCAGAAAGTCGTTATAAGCGTTAAAGTTATCTGTGAAGTATATAGGACTACACTCTTCTTTTATCCCTCTCTGTAAACCTATTTGATCACCATCTTATTACCAAAGACATTTTAAGATACTTACCACAAAAAAACACGACTTGTTTTATTAAAAAATACATTTAAATAATTGATTTTATTAGTTTTAACAAATAATTATTACCACATAAAATAGAATAATTTTTAATTATTTGTATTTTATTTCTAAAAAACCTAATTTTGTAGGAAAAACGGCAATGAAATTGCTCGAATTTTTAGACAGATTCAAAAAAACGCCCGTTTTTTCAGTCCGTGAGGTGGAGCAACTATATCCCGGATTTGAACGGGAAAACCTGCTCAACTGGCAAAAAAAGGGGTACATCGTGCGAATCCGGAATGGGTGGTACAGCGTAAAAGGTCGTATTACTATCGAGGAACACCTATACTGGGTGGCCAATAAAATATACCACCCCTCTTACGTATCGCTGGAGACTGCCTTTTCCTACTACGGCTGGATTCCGGAGGCTGTATTCACCGTTACGTCTATTTCTACCCGTAAAACACAGGTATTCGACACGCCGGTAGGCTATTTCCGTTATTCCAGTGTGAAACCATCGCTTTTTTTCGGCTACCGGTTGTTGAAAACGGAGGGCTATGGCACAAAAATAGCCGAACCGGAGAAAGCCCTGCTCGATTTCCTTTACCTGCACCCCAAAATCGCAACTATAGCTGATCTTGAGGCGCTTCGCCTGAATCTCGACCAAATGCGCAATGACATAAATTGGGAAAAACTAAGTATTTACTGCACGCTATTTGATTCCACGGCCCTGTCCAAACGGGTTCAAATCTTTAAAAACTACTTTTACCATGCTGAACCTGCCTGAACTACTGGAGGTTTATCCGGAAGCACTTCGCGTGCACCGGTCTTTCATCCTTCGAGAATACTTGCAGTGCAAGATTCTGGAAATATTATTTGAAGGTTCTTATGCCAGTCGCTTTTGCTTCCTGGGCGGTACTTGCCTTCGCCTGGTTCACCACAATTCCCGATTTTCAGAAGACCTGGATTTTGACAATTTTCAGGTTACCGAATCCGAATTCGGCGAGGTGTCCGAATCTATTCGAATTGGCCTGGAACAACAGGGGTATCAGGTAGAAATGAAACAAGTCATCCGGGGAGCGTACCATTGTTATATCCGTTTTCCCGGATTGTTGTTCGAACAAGGACTCAGCGGTTACCGCGAAGAAAAAATCCTTATTCAACTGGATACCGAACCCCAACATTTCAACTTTGAGCCCGAGCGCTATATATTAAACCGGTTTGATGTGACCACCCAAATCCTCACTACGCCGTTGGACATCCTTTTGGCGCAAAAATTCACTGCACTTTGCCAACGCAAAAAAAACAAGGGGCGCGATTTTTTCGACATTGTCTTTCTTTTATCTAAGTCGGTGAAGCCTAATTACGCCTTTTTAGAAATGAAACTGGGGATATCCAACCGAGCCCAACTGATGGAACGGGTAAGGGAGCTTTGTCAGCAGTTGGACATGGAAGAAATGGTAAAAGACGTTCGCAACTTCTTGTTTTATCCGACAGATGAAAAAAAGGTACGGTTGTTTTTGCCGGTTTTGGAGCAATCGGATTTTTAAAGTTCAGGCGCTTTTTGATCTATTGATACCACAACATGACAACTCTCTTGACTTCAAAATTCACCCGTCTCCTCCAAACCTTCTCCCCGGAGGAATTAGCATCCTTCGAGCGCTGGCTCCAATCCGCCTGGTGCAATACCAACAAAAACCTGCCCCGGCTGCTGGCCCGCCTGAAGCCTTACTATCCTGACTTTTCCGATCAGAAACTGAGCAAAGAAAAATTGTTCCGCCAGGTGCTCCCCGATGGCAAATTCAGCGACCGGCGCATGAACAACCTGCTGTCAGAAGCCTACCTGGCGGCGGAGCGATTTCTTGCCTTCCAGTGTTTTGCAGGTGAAGACGGCCTCCAGCAGAGCTTGTTGGCCCAGGAACTCCTGGAACGCCATCTCGACGATTGGTTTTTCCGCATGGCCCAACAGGAAATCAAACGCCTCGAAGCAAAAGAAACATCCGACTGGAGAGATCACCTCGAGCTGCTGCGAATGTTGCGCCGGGTGTATCAACATCCCGACCCGGCGCCGCGCCTGGAGTCAGGCCAGGGTATGATTGCAAAAATGAACGAAGAAATCGACCTGCTGTACCTGTTGGAAAAAGCCGCACTCATCAACGAAATGATTACCCGCAACCGGCTCTTCAAAACGGAAGACCACGATGTGGCTACCGCATTGCACAAGTGGCGCACGACAGCCGAGGGTATCCACCACCCCGGCATCGACTTATACCGGCTGCGGTTTTCCTACGGAGGTGAAGTTTCGTTGTCTCGATACCAGGAACTGCAGGCCGCCTTTATGGATAATCTGGCTGCGCTAAACGAACGCGACAAAAAAATTCACCTGTTGTCTTTGATCAACGATGCCAAGCAACTTATCAAGTCCGGCAGCCTGGATATCACCGAGTGCCTGCCGCTTTATCAATTAGGATTGACAACGGGCGCTATCTTGAATAACGGCAAGCTGAGCGCCAATACCTTAATGACGATCGTAACGGCGAGCAATACGAAGGGAACCTTTGATTTCAGCATCCGCTTTGTGGAAGACTATAGCCAACATCTCAACGAAAAGGAAAGGGACGATTGCACTCACTGGGCCGGCGCGCATACGGCTTATTGGCAAAAAGACCAGGAGGCATGTCTGGCTATTTTGCAGGGTTATCATTTCCACTCGCCCGACTTCCAACTGATCGGGCGGGTGCTCGCTGCCCAGGCCTATTTCGACCTACACCTCCGGGACGATTCCTACCGGTCCCTACTTTTCGACTACCTCGACGCTTTTGAAAAATGGCTGGGCAGGGAGAAGTTGTGGTCAAAAACCAATACGGGTTCTTTTCTCCGGTTTGTGCAAATATGCCGCTCCCTGGCGCGGTTTTATGCAGGCACCGGACAAGATGTAAAAAAAACGGGAAGGCTACTGGAAGATGAACGCAACATCCAGGCACTGAACTGGCTGAAGCAGAAGAAGGAGGAGGTGCTGCGATTAAAGTCTTGATTGAGACTGTTTCTGCTAATGAAACTATATTTTAGGGTTGGGTCGATTAATCCGTACTAATTGTTTTTCAAGATTTCCGGATAGGGCTTCGATGGCTTCATGGATGCGTTGTGCCAGGGCATGAACATCTCGATCTTCTGTACAAATTACAATACCGAAATGATCCGGTCGGAATCGATGCAAACGCTTGAAGTGGTTGTAATTGAAGGTAACTATAATCCGTTTCTCTGCAACGGCAAAAGCAAGGACTTCTTCATCGGGAATGCGCCGATTATCGTTCCCGGCATCTTTAGTGGTCAATACATCATGGCCCCACTGACGGAGTATTTCCACAGCTGAGTAATAGAAGTTTTCATTGGCGTATAATCGGGCCATTAATCAATCTCTTCATTTTCAGTAATCAGGGTATCAATTTCTTCCTGGTTGGCGCGATAGTAGTTCCAGGCGTTTTTCAGATCTTCTGGTGTAAGCGTCGGGAAATTATACAAAATTTCCTTGTCGCTCATGCCCAATCTGCGAGAATTCACCAAGGACCAAACCGGTATTCTGGTTTTTGCCACGCACGCGTCCCCTCCACAAATACCGGATGTTTTTTCTATACCGGGAAACACGTTGGTCAGGTCGCTGATGACCCATTGCAGCAACTGAGCTTTATCTGAGAGAGACATTTTGGGGAGCAATGCTCCTGCTTCCTGAAGTGCTGTGGGCATATCTTTTTTTTGCAAAAATAAGACAATTCACCATCAGCGTCAAGATTCTTTTTTCGTATTTCGGTAAAAACGGTATCAGTTGACTACCAGGTCTTCTACTACAATTCCCCGATAGTAAAATAATGGCATGGCCAGGTCAAAAAGTTGTTTTTGTAGCATAACCGGAGTTTGTAAAGGGTTGAAATATATTTAGGGGTCGTTTTTGAAAAGCGGGCACAACAAATTTAGAAGGTTTCGATGAGCTTTTTTCGTCAAAGTGGGCGCAATTCCTGCAATTGGACTAAACTGGTACAAAAAAACAAGTTTATTTATAGACTTTTGACTACTCAATTCCATCGCCATGCCCATCCAAATCCTCGACGTCGAAATTAAAGACATCCGCTTTCCCACCAGCAAGTACAAACACGGCTCCGACGCCATGAACCCCGACCCCGATTATTCGGCGGCATATGTTATTTTGACTACCGACCAGCCGGGGTTGGAAGGCCACGGACTGACCTTTACCATCGGCCGGGGCAACGAAATTTGCTGCGCCGCACTCGAAGCCATTGCACACCACGTCAAAGGCAAAAACCTGGAGACCATTACCTCCGATTGGGCCGGCTTTTGGAAAACCCTCACCACAGACAGCCCCATCCGCTGGCTGGGCCCCGAAAAAGGCGTGGTACACCTGGCCACCGGCGCCCTGGTGAATGCCGTGTGGGATTTGTACGCCAAAGTGGAAAAGAAACCATTATGGCGTTTGATCGCCGAGATGAGCCCGGAGCAACTGGTGGCCTGTATCGATTTTACCTACATCACCGATGCCCTCACGCCGGAAGAAGCACTGCATATTTTGCGAAAGCAAGAAGATACCAAACAGGAACGCATTAACTATCTGCTGGCCAACGGCTATCCCGGCTATACGACCTCCGCCGGCTGGCTGGGCTACAGCGACGACAAGATCAGGCAGTTGTGCCGGGAAGCTATCCTGGATGGCTGGACGCATGTCAAGATGAAGGTGGGTAGCAACCGGCAGGACGACGTAAGGCGGGCGCAGATTATCCGCGAGGAAATCGGCTACACCAATTTTCTGATGATGGATGCCAACCAGAAATGGGATGTAGGCGAAGCCATCGCCAATATGCAGGTCTTGCAGCAATTCCAGCCCTATTGGATCGAGGAGCCTACGAGCCCCGACGATATACTGGGTCATGCCGCCATAGCCCGGGCTGTCCACCCCATCAAGGTGGCCACGGGCGAACACTGCCAGAATCGCGTCATATTCAAGCAGTTGATGTTGGCAAAAGCCATCGATATCTGCCAGATCGATAGTTGCCGGGTGGGCGGGGTGAACGAAAACCTGGCCATTATGCTGATGGCGGCAAAGTTCGGCATACCCGTCTGCCCGCATGCCGGCGGTGTGGGCCTCTGCGAATATGTGCAACACCTTTCGATGATTGATTACATTTGTATCAGCGGCACGATGGAAGGCCGGGTGATAGAATACGTGGATCACCTGCACGAGCATTTTGTGGACCCGGTGGTGATCAGACGGGGGCGCTATATGCCGCCCAGTATGCCGGGGTACAGTATCGAAATGAAGCGGGCTTCGATGGAAGAGTACGCTTTTCCGGAGGGACCCGCATGGAAAAATTAACCACAGAGGACACGGAGTTACACAGAGGTTTCACAGAGTGTGCGTTTCTATGTCTCTGTGTTTCCTCTGTGTAACTCTGAGCCCTCTGTGGTTAAAAAAATGCTATACATGAAAAACAAAAACATCATCGTCACCGGGGGCGCCAGCGGCATCGGACTGGCCATCACTAAGCGTTTTGCTTCGGCGGGCGGCCGGGTCTTTATCTTTGACATCGACGAAGAAACCGGCACCGAAGCAGCCTTACAACTACAGTCAGAGGGCCTGCCGGTGGGTTTTGTGCAATGCGATATTTCCGATTTTGAGCAGGTGGCCGAAGCGGTAGCCCAGGTAAAATCGCCCATCCATATTTTGGTCAACAACGCCGGCATAGCGCATATCGGCAACCTGGAGCAAACCAGCGAAGAAGACCTGGACAGGCTGTACCAGATCAACATTAAGGGCGTGTACAATTGCAGCAAAGCGCTCATAGGCCGTATGGTAGAACAGGGTGGGGGAGTGATTTTGAATATGGCCTCTATTGCCGCAGTAGTCGGCATCCCCGATCGCTTTGCATATTCTATGACCAAAGCCGCCGTGCTCAATATGACGCTGACCATCGCTCGCGATTACATCGACAAAAATATCCGCTGTAACGCTATTTCTCCGGCACGCATTCACACCCCCTTTGTGGATGGTTTTTTAGCCAAACACTACCCCGGCCAGGAGGAGGAGATGTTTGCCAAACTGGCCGCCACACAACCCATCGGCAGAATGGGAACGCCGGAGGAGGTAGCCGCTTTGGCGCTGTATCTGTGTAGCGAGGAAGCCGCGTTTGTCACCGGCTGCAATTTTCCCATGGATGGGGGATTTATTTCTTTGAGGTGACACGGTGACACGGTGACACGGTGACAGGGTGACAGGGTGACACGTAACACGTTACCATGGCCATTAAGTTAAGATTTTAATAGCCTTGCCCCGGCATTTATGTTACTTTTTTCATCGCCAAAAAAACATAAACTCTGTGGAACTCCGTTTAACTCCGTTTTACTCTGTGGTAAAAAATTCGTATCGCACACGCTGTTTGAGCCGCCGGCTCAAGCCATCTCAGGGCCATCCCACACTTGGATCACAAAACTTTTCATAGCTTATCACCTCAACGATATGAAATTAATACGGTTTGGCAACCCCGGCAAAGAAAAACCCGGCATAGCAACCCCCGACGGCAAATGGTTGGATTGCAGCGCCTTCGGCGAAGACTGGTCGGAAGAATTCCTGGGTAGCGACGGCTTGAATCGCCTGGCAGCCTGGCTACAAAAGAACCAGATTAACTGCCCCGAGATTAGCAGGGATAGCCGACTTGGCCCGCCCATCACGCGCCCTTCCAAACTGATCTGCGTGGGGCTCAACTATTCTCTGCACGCCCAGGAATCGGGCATGGAGATACCCGAACAGCCCGTGCTTTTTATGAAAGCCACTTCAGCTATTGTAGGGCCGTTTGACGATATCGTCATTCCCAAGAACTCGGATAAAACAGACTGGGAAGTTGAACTGGCCATCGTCATCGGCAAAAAAGCTACCTATGTGAGCGAGGCGGACGCCATGGATTATGTGGCCGGCTATGTGCTGCACAACGACATCAGCGAGCGCGATTTTCAGCTCCATCATGGCGGACAATGGGTGAAGGGCAAAAGCTGCGATACCTTTGCGCCGCTGGGGCCCTACCTGGTCACAAAAGACGAAATTGCCGATCCGCATAAGTTGCGGCTATGGCTCAAGGTGAACGATGTGATGATGCAGGACAGCAATACGTCCGACCTGGTGCACGGTATCCCCAAATTGGTGAGTTATATTAGCCAATATATGAGCCTGCTGCCGGGGGATGTCATTTCTACCGGTACGCCTCCCGGTGTGGGTATGGGGCTGAAGCCGCCGCGCTACCTTCAGGCCGGGGATACGGTAGAATTGGGAGTGGAAGGGCTGGGAACGGCCAGGCAGGCGGTGAGGGGAGTGTGAGAGGGAGAGGTAAAATAATAAACACATGAAAATCGACGCCCACCAACATTTCTGGATTTTTGATCCGGTGCGGGATGCCTGGATAGATGACAGTATGGCCGTGCTTCAAAGCGATTTTTTGCCCGCCGACCTGGCGCCGCTATTGCAGCATGCCGGCATCGACGGTTGTGTGGCCGTGCAGGCCGACCAATCGGAAAACGAGACCAATTTTTTGCTGGCATTAGCTGCGCAAAACGATTTCATCAAAAAAGTAGTGGGCTGGGTAGATTTATCAGCTCCCGACGTAGGCGAGCGGCTGGAACAATGGCAAGGCCGGCCCAAGCTGGCCGGTTTCCGGCACATCCTGCAGGCGGAGCCGCCGGAGAAAATGGCCACCCGCGAGTTCAGGAATGGCATCGGCGCCTTGTGCAGGTTGAAATACAGCTACGATATGCTCATTTACCCCCATCATCTGCCGGCTGCGTATGATTTGGCCAAAACCTACTCCTACCAGCCTTTTGTAATCGACCACCTGGCCAAACCATTCATCAAAAAACAGGAAATAGAACCGTGGAAGCAACAAATACGAGCTATGGCAAGCCTGCCCAATGTGTACTGCAAATTATCGGGGTTAGTCACCGAAGCCGACCACGCGTTTTGGGAAGAAAGCCATATCAGGCCTTATATGGACGTCGCATTGGAGGCCTTCGGCCCGGATAGGTTGATGTTCGGCTCCGATTGGCCGGTGTGCCTGCTGGCCGCCGATTATCAATGTACAATTGATTTGGTAAAAAAATACATCCAAACATTAAGCGAAAGCGAACAAAACCAAATCATGGGTAAAACGGCCTGCCGGTTTTATGACATTTCAAATTAGTTACTGTTTAGTAGGGTTTAGTGCCTTCGGCAGTTTAGTAGAGTTTAGTTATTTTACCCTACTAAACCCTACTAAACCCTACTAAACCCTACTAAACAATAAAAATTATGGCAAAAAAATACGCCCTGTTGCTTGATTTAAAAAACGACCCGCAATTGATTTCGGAATACGAAAAATACCACCAAAACGTGCCGGATGAAATTGTAAAAAGCATAAAAGATTCAGGCATTATTTCGCTGGATATTTACCGCTGGGAAAACCGGCTTTTTATGTTGTTGGAAACGGAAGATGATTTTTCGTTTGAAATAAAAAAACAAATGGATGAGGCCAATCCACATGTGTTGCGCTGGGAGCAATTGATGTGGAATTACCAGCAGGTTTTGCCCGGGGTAAATCCCGGTGAAAAATGGCAGTTGATGGAGCGGATTTGTGAACTTTAGGGCCGTGTTTTTTTTCACCACAGAGTTACACGGAGTACACACGGAGTTTCACAGAGTTTATTATTTCACTCCGTGTAACTCTGTGTAAACTCCGTGTAACTCTGTGGTTAATAAACCTCCGTAATTACTAAATATTTAATTAACATGAACTTAAATATAAAAAATAAAATAATAATTATCACCGGCGGCGCAAAGGGCATCGGCGAAGGCATCGCGCTCAAACTGGCTGAAGAGGGGGCCATCCCCGTGATCGTAGGCCGCAACAAGGCAGATAACGAGCTGGTTGTGAACAAAGTAACATCAATGGGCGGCCGGGCTTTCCAGGTAGTTGCCGAGTTGACCTCCAATGAGGCCTGCAAAGCAGCCGTAGAGGCCGTCAGAACCGAGTTTGGGCGCATAGAAGGCTTGGTCAACAACGCCGGCGTCAACGACGGCGTGGGCTTGCAAAACGGCAGTTATGAAGCATTTGTGGCCTCTCTGCACAAAAACCTCATCCACTACTACCTCATGGCGCATTATGCTTTGCCCGACTTGATTGCAAGCAAAGGGCCCATCGTCAACATCGGCTCTAAGACAGCCGAGACCGGCCAGGGCAATACCTCGGCCTACGCCGCCTCCAACGGGGGCCGCAACGCCCTCACCCGCGAATGGGCGGTCGAATTGCTTCCTTACGGTATCCGGGTAAATGCGGTAATTGTAGCAGAGTGTTACACCCCGCTTTACGATAAGTGGATCAAAACTTTTCCCGACCCAGACCAAAAATTAACATCCATCACCGATAAAATACCCTTTGAAAAGCGCATGACTACCGCCGAGGAAATCGCCAATATGGTGGTTTTTTTGTTATCGGATTGTTCCAGTCATACCACCGGGCAGTTGATCCATGTGGATGGGGGGTATGTGCATTTGGATAGGGCGTTATAGGACTATTTTTGTAGCTGTTTAGCGTTAGGGTTTAGCGATTGGGTTTAGCGTTAGGGTTTAGCTAAACTGCGCATGCACTAAACCCTATCGCTAAACTGTTTCCTATTCTATTATAATTTTTCCAGACTGAAGACTTGCTCTACCTGTAATAATTTGATAAAAATAAACGCCACTCATTAGCATTGTGGTGTTAATAGTTGTGTGTATATTTTTTAATTGAAATGGCTTGATTGGTTTTCCAGTAGCATCATATAAAATTAGATAAGTATCGTTATATCTTACTTTTTCAGGTAACTGCACATTCAGCTGATTTGTAACCGGATTTGGAAAAATGGCAATATGCTCATCAAATGCCTCTTGAGTAGCGGTAACATAAGGCTGTCCGACATATATCATTAGGTAATTATTCGGTGAAATCTTCACCACACTGGGATCTCCTCCCTGAATATTTGTATGCACAAACCCATTCCACATTCCTCCATTTGGGCTGGAATTATACCAGATAAAAGGGCCGCTGCCATAAAAACGCAATTCCTCATTACTTTCGACCATGTAATTCCCCGTCCAATTGTGGCTATTATCGGAGGGTATATTGGGTACTGAAGAGAAATTCAACCCATCGGGTGACACATAGTGATATGCCCCTTGTTGCGGCGAGCCGATGGGCGAGGCATAATGCCAGCTATTATTGAAATAAATAACTGCCGGATCGATCACGCGATTGTCGGCCACATCCACGCGGGGACCGGGCTCAAATACATAATGAATTCCGTCGGCGCTTTTGGCAGAATAGGTATTTACGCTGGCATTTAATCCACCCATAGGCAAGCCCTCGCTTGAAGAAAAATAAATGCGGATACTGTCGCCGGCAAAAACGGTGAGCGTGGGGTCAAAGGGGCGTTGGTAATTAGCGGGAATGCCCGAAATAACAATAGGAGTTGGTGGCGTCCAAGAGAGTCCGTTGTCATAGGAAAACTTGGCGGCCACCCGGTCCCAGGTCGGCGACGGGTTGGGCAATCTAAACCACTGAAAAGCGGCGATCAGCGTATCGCCCTTCCACCTGATAACGGAAGGCACACCGGCAGAATCCTGGAAAATCGTCGGCGAATCAAAGGTAATGCCGTTAGTAGACCAGGCCATCCTGAGGGGGTTGTTCCAGGGGCCTTGCTGGCCGAAGCAGGATATACTAAATATCGTGCAACAGACACACAGTTGTATTATTGCCTTCACTGAGGGTTGTTTTTTATCATCACCAACATCATCTTGAACCGCTCGACTGCTTTGAGGGCGTGCGGGATATCGGCGGGCAAAATAATACATTGGCCGGTTTCCAGCATATAGGGATTTCCGCCGATAGTGATTTCGGCTTTGCCATCCAGGAGTTGCAGCAGTGCTTCGTGGGGCGAACTGTGTTCCGCCAGCCCTTCGCCCTGATCAAAAGCAAACAAGGTGATATTGCCGGTCGGCTTTTTTACAATGGTTTTGCTCACCACGGATTGGTCGGCATATTCGATGCTTGCAGCCGGCAAGAATATTTGGGCCGGTTCGATTGGTTGGCTCATGGTAGAGAGGTTTAATAAGTAGCTACAAAAGATCAAACGCTGCGTTTCACATCTTAACAAACTGATGGGATATGGTATTTTCACTTGTTCTTATGGTTAATACAAAAACGCCAGGGGGCAAATGGCTAACGTTGATGGCCGTACTTATCGGGCCGCTCAAATGATGGCCACCCAGCAGGTCTTTGATCTCGTAGCTGCCTCTCTCAGTCTGCAAGTAGTTCGAAAAATCGAGGAACAAGGCTTCGGCAGTAGGGTTTGGGAATATTTTTACGAAGTGCTGCATGGCCTCAACAGGTGAGCTGATTGTACCTGTTACATTCACATCATCCAGTAATATGCCGTCGTTGAACAAATTATCGTTACCGTGTTGCTGAAAGCGAACGATAAACTGGTCGGTGAGTTCCATGTTGTTAGCCGACGCCAGTTCCGACACATTTATGGCGTAATTGGTATAAACGTTGGGCGTGTTGGAAAAATCAAAGCTGTATACTTTTTTAAAAGTAAGGCCGCCGTTGTCGCTGAAATACAATCCGTCATCGATTTGGGTATCGTCAAATATATCGAGGATGTGAAAAGTCATGGATACTTGGGTATGCCCGGCGAGCTTGAGGTGTAGATCCAGCGCATTGGTAGAAAATCCGTCGGCGCAGGCTTTGCCCATCCGAACGCCGCGAGAGTCGTCAATGCCGGCATTATCGGCCAAATCGACAATATTGGTTGGGCGAGTGGCTATAGCGGCAAGCGTGTTGGTCTGGTCGGCAAACGAGCGCTTCCAGGAACTGCCGAAATTGGCCGCTTCGAAATTGTCGCTGAAGGGAAGGGTAGCGTAAGTCAACTCCGACACGTATACCTTTACATCGTCGATGTACAAGCCGTCATTGAAAAAATTGTCATTGCCGTGTTGCTGAAAGCGAACGACGAATTGGCCGGTTAGCGACAGGCCGTGGGCGGCTGCGAGTTCGTCGATGTCCAAAGGCGGATATTCGCCGAATATATCGCACCAAACGGAAGGCTGGAAGCTCAATACTTTGACGAATGAAGCGCCGCCGTTGTCGCTGAAATACAGGGCATCGTCAATTTGTGTTTCATCAAAGTAGTCGCCGATCTTAAAAGTCATCGCCACTTGGGTGTGGCCGGTCAGGTTGAGGTGCAGATCCAGCGCATTGGTGGAATATCCGTCGGCGCAGGCTTTTCCCATGCGGACTGCCCGGGAGTCGTCCGGGCCGGCGTTGTTGACGATCTCCACTACATTGGTCGGTCGCGTGGGTATGGTAGCAAGCGTATTGGTTTGATCGGCAAACGACCAGGTCCAGGAACTACCGAAATTGGCCGCTTCAAAATTGTCGCTAAAAGGAAGGGTAGCATAAGTTAGCTCCGGCACATATACCTTTACATCGTCGATATACAAGCCGTCGTTGAAAAAATTGTCATTGCCGCGATGCTGAAAGCGAATGACAAACTGACTGGTTAGCGACAGTCCGTTAGCAGCTGCGAGTTCGTCGATGTCCAAAGGCGGATATTCGCCGTAGATATCGCACCATATTGAAGGCTGGAAGCTCAATATCTTGGTGAACGTGGCGCCGCCGTTATTGCTTAAATACAAGCCATCTTCAGCTTGGGTTTCATCAAAATAGTCGCCGATCTTAAAGGTAAGGGCCACCTGCGATTGGCCGGCTAAGTTAAGGTTTAAGTCCAGTCTGTTGGTCACAAACCCGCCGGCTTCAACTTTTCCCATTATTACGCCGCGGCTATCCTCAAAACCGCTGCCATCGGAAATCTCCACCACTCCATCGGGCGCGCCGGGTAACACCGTCCATGCCGGGTCGAAGGAAGCTTCTTCAAAATTGTCTTCAAAGAGAATGGTTTGTGAAACCAGAGGAAATGAAAATAAAAAAGTCAAGGTAAGAAAGAGTGCCGCTTTCATTGTTTTAGGTGTTTTATTAATACTAAATTCTGGTCAGCCACAACTTTTAAATTAGTTCTGGAGACCTTGCAAAATAAGTAAGCAACAGCAGATTACCAATTTTTTACATTTAATCAACTCTTTTTATCCCGACCGATATCATAAAATTCGTTCTCGCCAGCCTATAAATGATGTCGCTTAGACCCCCGGTTCGTAAATGATTCTTAAAAACGAGCTGAATCGCTCCCTGCGTTAATCCAGGTACCTCCTGTACGTCGGCCTGTACCCCGATAGATAGGCGATTGGGGTCAATATTATGAACAGTATTTTCTGCACCACAAAAGGTGGTTTGGCCAATCGAAATACGCCGGCGAATTTATTGGCCATCAGGGCCACCTGAAGGATATTGGGCATGCCGTTGGCGTTGGTTTTGCCGTCGTTGGCCAGGCCCATGCCCGTTTCGAGAAGGTACTCGGTCTCCATAGCGGGCCGCACCTGCCAGTTGACCACCGTTTTTTGATCCGTATTATTCCACATGGAGTGGATTTTATTTTTGGGAATGTGGAGCTTATCGCCTGGTTTTAGGACGCTGAGTTGCCCATCTATTCGTACGGTTACTTCCCCTTCGATTACCGTAAAATCTTCTTTCTGAAATGGGTGATAATGGGGTACGGGTTCTCTGGAGTATTCGTTGTAGGTGGTTTCCATTTCCAGGAGTTGCCCGCCGGTATCGCGGGCCGTTTGTATAAATTTGATGTCCTGCCCCGTTACCGGGTTGCGGATTATTTTGTTTTTGAAGGCCATAATATGCGGTATAATGAATATTATTTTGCTGAAGGGCGACTTACATGGTCATAACTTAATACCCTTTTCAACTTCCAATCTCCCCCTTCCAGTATCCAAAGGTGTGTAAATTTTGCGGTGCTGGTCAAATATTTGGGTTCGTTTCCTTTTTGGCCGTAAAACCGGTGTGTGCCCGACTGGATGGCGCCGTAAAGTGTGCCGTTATTTTTTAATAAATGAACTTCTAAGCTATTGGCATCGAGTTCCCTGGTGGGTTTGTAATCGAGTTTGCACAATCCCGTCAGGCTGCGGAGGAAGGCTTCTTTTGAGAGGGTAATGCCACCCTGGTCGTGGTAAAACTCCAGGTCTTCACTGATCAGTTGCCCCACCCGCGCCGTATCGCACTGGTTAAACCCCCATTCGAAGAGCAGACTGTCCTGGGTTTGTAGTTGGGCGAATATTTCGCGGCGCTCAGGGGAGTAGGTATTGATGGGCACTATTTGACGGCTACAACTCAACTGCGTCAATAAAAGAAGAGCAATAGCAATAAAATGCCATGATTTGTTCATCGTTAGGTTTATTTATAGAAATTACCTCACTCCACCCCTATTTTAGTATTTCCAACAATTCTTCAGTCAGAATACATCTATTGAATCCCTTTGACAGCAGTCCGTTTCTAAGCCTTAAGTCGCCTGTCTCAGGCCCGGAAAGCGCCCCTTGTTCTTTTTCCACCACCGCTTTTTAACCTCATTTACCAAATCGTCAACCTGCGCTTGTGTAGCCTGGCTTCGTTGTATAGCTCGTCTATAGGACAGGTAATCTACAATCCTTTGAATATCATCCACGTTCAGGTCAGCCGGAAGCTTGATAATTATTTCACGATCAGTTCTCTCTATGGTAATCATGATGGAAGCAAATGTATTAGTTTAACAACAAAATACAGGCTTTCGTTTCTTGTAGATCTTTTCAATATTGTTTACTTGAGCGCAAACCAAATTGTCACACAAAACCTCCACAAGAATCAACACGCTCACACCGCAGCCGTTCCGGAGGAACGCTATTCTGAGTATTTAGATAGCATTCCTCCGGAACGCATATCGGTTTGCTCCCTGTTTTTCTACAAAGATACCGTCCCTCCGGGACGCTTGCGCGCAGTACGATACTGCGTCAAGTCGGCAAAATACAAAGCTATGGGAACCCAATAAGCAATAGACTTTCAGGATATTAATCTTTCTAAGATGCGACAAAATGGTTTGCGCCCGTTTACTTCGTGTTCTCCACTACCACCTCATCCACAAAAATCCAGGCCTTGCCGCCGGCGCCGGGATGCCACTCGGGCAGGGGCCCGTGGTTGACGGCCCTGATTTTGACGTAGCGGGCGTTCACCTGTTTTTGCACGGAAAGATCCTTGATCTGAAGCGTCATGTCAGTATCGGGAATGGTGTTTTGAACGATCTGGCTTTCGCCAAATGTTTTGCCGTCGGTGGAGAAAGCAACTTCGAGCTGTTGCGGATAGCAAATCCAGGATTTGACGTCCTGCAGGAATCCCACGCTGACTTTGTTGACGGGCTGCACTTTGCCCAAATCAACGACAGCCTCGAAGTCGATGCCTTCGTAACCCTGCCAGGCGCCCAGACTGAAGTGCTCGCTGCCCCGGATGCCGTCGATGAGGCCCTGGTCGCCGCCGCCGGTGTATTGGCGGCTGTATTTGCTGTAAAGGTTGACTTTGCGCTTGCCGTCGATTTTGAAAAACTGACCTGTGACTACGCTGCTACGGCCGCGACCGGGAGCTATGGCGATGGCTTTAATCGTGGCGTTTTTTGTGATTCGCAGCGGTTGTTTGATGTGCAACCTCGATTTTTCAGTAGGCTCGCTGCCGTCGATGGTGTAGTAAATGTAAGCACCGGGGGCGATGCAATCAAAGGTAATCAATTGGCTTTTGGTGAAGGTGCGGCCCTGACTCCGGATAAAAGGCGCCGGCACGATGGGCTCGGCGGTTATTTGGGAAACGGGTTGGTTGCCCTCGCCGACTCCCCACTCTAAATTCGGCTTATCACTCATCACCAGTTCGAGCACGCCGCCGTTGGCAATTTCGTCGTGGCGCAGGAACGAGCGCGTCAGCGGCTGTCCGTTGAGGGTAGCTCCGGCAATGTAGAAATGGGATTCGCTGATGTTTTTGGCCACGACGCGGAACGTTTTGTCGCGCCCGGTCTTGATTTCCATTACGGGAAACAAGGGCGTTCCGATAGCGTATTGATCAGTTCCGGGGGTTACGGGGTAGAAGCCGGCGGCGCTCAGCACCAGCCAGGCCGACATCTGGCCGCAGTCTTCGTTCCCGGCAAGGCCGTCGGGGCGGTTGCCGTACATCTCCCGGCAAATGCGGTGTATCATTTGCTGGGTTTTCCAGGGTTTGCCCACGTAGTTGTACAGGTAGGCCATGTGGTGACTGGGTTCGTTGCCGTGGGCGTATTGGCCGATCAAGCCGGTGATGTCGGCCTGGTCCCGGCCGGTCATGCCCGCCGTGGTGGTGAATAACTCGTCGAGTTTGGCCTCGTAGGCGGCCGGGCCACCCAGCAGGGCGATGTGGGTGTTGACGTCCTGCGGCACGTAGAAGTTGTATTGCCAGCCGTTGGCTTCGGTGTAGTTGAAGTTGACCTCGGTGGGATCAAAGGGACTGTACCAGCCGCCATTGGTACGGGCGCGCAGGAACTTCGTGACGGGATCGAAAAGGTGTTTGTAGCCCTGTGCGCGGCGCAGGTAGGTTTTCTGCACATCCTCCTTGCCCAGCATGCGGGCCATCTCGGCGATGCACCAGTCGTCGTAGGCGTATTCGAGGGTTTTTGACACCGACTCGGGCTCTTCGGAGGCGGGGATGTAGCCGTAGTGCTGCAGGGCTGTCAGTCCGTGATGACTGCGCGTGGCGCTGTGGTGCATGGCTTCGAGTGCCAGGTCGGCGTCGAAACCGCGGATGCCTTTGGCGTAGGCGTCAACGATCACGGGCACGCTGTGGTAGCCGATCATGCAGAAGGTTTCGTTGGCCGATAGTTCCCAGACGGGCAACAGGCCGCCTTTTTTATAAAATGACAAAAAGGTTTGTATAAAATCTAAAGTCCGTTTTTCATCGAGCAGGGTAAGCAAGGGGTGTTCGGCGCGGTGGGTATCCCACAGCGAAAAGACCGTGTAGTTGTCGTAGTCGCGGGCGCGGTGCACCTGCAGGTCGGCGCCTAGATACTGGCGGTCGGCATCCATGTACAGGTTGGGCTGTAAAAGAGCGTGGTAAAGGGCGGTGTAGAAAATGGTTAGCTTTTCAGCCGTTCCGCCTTTTGCTGCGATGCGGCCCAACTCGCGATTCCATTCGGCATGGGCTTCGGCGACCGTATTGTCAAAGTCCCAGCCGGCCGCTTCGGCCTGCATATTGCGGCGGGCGCCGTCGGGGCTCACTGCCGACAAGGCGACTTTGACCTGCAATGGCGCCTCAGCGGCGGCAAAGCGCAAAACGGCCTTGAGATTTTGGCCGTTGACTTTTGGCGTAGCGGGCTGGGCGATGTCTTTTTCATAAAACAAAATCTCTAGTACCGGTTGGCTAAATTCCATATAAAAGAACAGTCGCTGGTCGGCGGCCCAGCTCTTCGAGCGGCGATAGCCCTGCACGGCGTATTCGCCTACTTGTTCGATATAGGAATCAATGACCTCGTCGCGGTGCTCCAGGTCCAAAATCAAAGCGCGATCTGCACCTGCGGGGTAGGTGTAGCGATGCCTGCCCACCCGGCTTGTCGTTGTCAATTCTGCCAAAATGCCGTCTTTTTCCAGCAAAACGGAATAATAACCAGGCCTGGCTACTTCTTTGTCGTGACTAAAAGGCGAGCGATAGTCCTTGCCGGTGATTCCTGTCATCTCTACTGCGGGCATCAGTAAAATATCGCAATAATCCGGCACGCCGGTACCGCTGAGGTGGGTATGGCTGAAGCCGTACACCAGCGAGTCGCTATAGTGATAACCCGAACAGCCGTCCCAGCCTTCGAGGCGGGTATCGGGGCTCAACTGTACCATGCCGAAGGGGCGGCTGGCGCCGGGGTAGGTGTGGCCGTGGCCGCCGGTGCCGATAAAGGGGTTGACCATTGCGGCGTAGTCGGGTTGGGCCTGGGCGGCGAAGGCGAGAAAGACGGCGGCTGTCAGAGGTAGTATGTATTTGTAGAACATGCGAATGGGTTGAATTTGAAGCCAAAGATACAACTATGCGATCTATTTAAGCCGGTTGCCGCACGCTCTCAAATAATAGGCATTTTTCGACTCCGCTCAACGAACGGCCATCGATAACAGGATAGTTCAGGAGGTGATTTTGAGATCACCACCTGAATTGTCTCAGCTGTGTTTCCCTTCCGTGAAATCCGGCTAATCTGTGTAATCCGCGATTCTGGCACCGTTGTCAGAATCGCGGATTACGCGGATTTTTTGGATTTCACGGAATTTGTCCGGGCAAAAATCGTATCGCAAAGTCTAAAACCCACCCCTGTCAACCCGATACACAAAAGTATCATCTTCCCCAAATGTGCGTCTTTCTACAAACTGAAAGCCGAGCCGCTCATAAAACCGGTGTGCGGCCTTATTGGAAGCCAGCGGGTCGATGAGCACGGCGGTGACGGCGGGGTCGGCAAAGCAGCGTTCCAGCGCAAGGCGCATCATCTGGGTTCCGTAGCCCTTGTTGGTATCCGATTCTTCGCCGATCCAGATGTCGATGGCGCGCAGGTTGTCGGCCACGTCTTCGCCCCAGTAGTGCGTTTCTTCGCGTTTGGGGTCGATAATCTGGATAAATCCGATGGGCCTGCCGTTTGCTTCCGCGATCAATTGTTCGCGCCAATCGGGGTGGCGCAGCAATTCAGTTTCCCATTCCCAGTCGTCGTTGGGGTCGGATTCGATGACGTGGGGCTGCTCGTCCCAGTGTTGTAGCAGGGGCAAATCGTCGATGGTGGCGGGGCGGAGGGTGATCATACGATGCTGGTCAAACCTTCCGCATGCTTTTTAAAGTTATCCAAAATAGCCTGCCAGCCCGCTTGCTGCATCTCCCAGGAGTTCATGTTTTCCGGCTCGAAGGTCTCAACGACCCGGGTTTCACCTTCCTGTGCTGAAAAAGCGATTCGGACCTTCCTGTCGTCAGCCAGGGTATAGGCTATCGTTTTCAAGGGTTCAACGGCGGTATACGCGCCTTCAAAATCAAAGCTGACGCTACCGTCTTTGGCCGCCATAGTAGTTTTGAATTTACCGCCTACCGATAAGTCGTTTTCTGCATAGGGGGCATGCCAATCGTCCGAAGCCTGGCACCATTTGGTGATGTGCTCGGGCGAGGTCCAGCATGCCCATACTTTTTCTATGGGCGCTTGGATCTGGGCCGTGACGATGAGGGCAAAATTTTCGGCGAGTTGTTTGACAGCTTGTAGCGCTTTGGGGAAGGTTTCGTTGAAAAAATCGGCATGACTTTCCACGATGTCTATTTCGACTAGCAGGGTAGTTGTGCCTCCGCTATGGGTAAGGGTATACATCTCTATTGCCCCGCTCCATTGCTTCATTTCATCGTTTTCGGGTTGTTCTTTGAAATCCTTCACCACGCCCAGATGTTTGAATTTCATGACCTCGCCAGGCCTGCACTCCTCGATGATGCTGAACATGCCATCGCCGCCGGGGGCTAGAAAATGGATTTTACTGCCCTGCTTCCAGTCGGATACGGCATAAGAACCTTCGTGAAAGACGCGGGCCCATTGGCGGTAAGACGGGTCGTTCCATAGCGTCCACCATACTTTGTCGGCAGGCGCATCGATGGCGATAGAAAATTGGAATCTTTTCATGGTGGGTGTGAGCTTGTTTATAGGTGAAACAATCGGGTGTATTTTTATAATAACAAAAATAGTTTATTTTTTAATAAAACAAAATGTATTTTAAAGTTATTTTTAAATGAGAATATCAACGGAAGTCATCGTGCTACTCAACCCGATCTGCCACCGGGAGTTGATTTAGGCATAGGGATGTGGGTTTTACATTATTTCCTGATTGTCAAACGGCTAAATTACGCTTCAATTGCTCAGCCAAATCACGCAAGGCTTCAATTGACGTTCCTTTGCGCGCTCCCTGCTCCAGGTCTGCAGCGAGCTGAGCGGCGCCTGTCAAGCCCACAAACTCCAGTTGCGGTTTAAAACTATGCGCAGCCTGAAAGATGCCGTCCCTGTCCTGTTGTTGGAAAGCGTTTTCCAGTTGTTCCATTTCAAGGGGGCACTGGGCTTTAAATTTGTGCAAAAAATGCTGCACCTGCTCCTCGTCGCCGGCGCAAAAGTCGCGCAGGAAGCTGAGGTCGAAAGGGCCGTCGGAGTTTGCCGGGTTAGGGTCCTGACTTGCAACAGGCGTTAAAGGCAGAGCCTGGCCGGGGGTTAGTTGCAGTATCTCTGCGATGGCCGCCGCCAACTCTTGCGGTTTGAAGGGTTTGCCGAGATGGCGGTTCATGCCCGATTCGAGGTTTTTTTCGATTTCTTCGGGAGTGGTGGAGGCTGATAGCGCGATAATGGGGATGTTTTGTTTTACACCTGAAAAATGCTGCCGGATGTATTGGGCGGCTTCCGTCCCGCTCATTTCAGGCATTTGCACGTCCATCAGGATGAGGTCGAAGTCCTGGCCTTCCAGCCGCTCGACGGCCTCTTTGCCGTTGGTAGCTTCCGTGATTGCTGCGTTTTCAAAATGTCGGTACAGGGCTTCGGAAGCGATTTCGCGGTTCAGGGGGTTTTCATCTACGAGCAGGAATCGCAGGGGCTCGCTGAAGTATAGCGAATCGCTGTGGTAAGGCTTTGTTTGTAAATCTGAAGCGTTGGCAAGCGGTAGGGAAAGTACGAAAGAAAATATGGAGCCTTTACCCAACTCGCTTTCCACCCGAATGTCGCTGCCGTGTAGTTGTACCAATTCACGGGCGATGGTAAGCCCCAGGCCTGTACCTCCAAAACGGGCGGTGGTATCGTCGCCGGCCTGCTGAAAGCTTTCGAATATGGTCGATATTTTTTCGGGGGTGATGCCGATGCCGGTGTCAGATACGGTGAATTCGAGGTAAACAATATCTGGTTCGGACTGATTTGAACCAGATATTGACAGCCTGACTTCTCCGTTTTCCGTAAATTTCACTGCATTACCCGCCAGGTTCATCAGTATTTGGTAGAGGCGGGTGGGATCGCCGATCACGGCTTCAGGCACGTTTTCGCCGATGAGCACGGTCAGGTCGATACCTTTGTATTTAGCGCGGATTGAGAGAGAGTCTTGAACGTCGGCGGCGATGCGGGCCGGTGAAAACGGCGCCTGCCGCAGCCTTACCTCCCCGGCTTCGAATTTGCTGATGTCGAGGATGTCGTTTACTACTACGGTGAGCCTTTCGGTCGACTGGTGGATGGAGGATAGCCAGCGGCGCTGTTTTTCGGAGAGGGAGGTATCCAGCAGCAGGTCGGTGAATCCGGCGATGCCGTGAAGGGGCGTGCGGATTTCGTGGCTCATATTGGCCAGGAAACGCGATTTGAAGGCTTCGGAGGCTTCAGCGCGTTCTTTTTGCTTTACGGCTTCTGTTGTTCTTTCCCGCACCGTTTTTTCCAGTTCCTTTTGCCGTTGTTTCAGGGAGGTTTCCCGTCGATGAATATAGTACCAGGCGCCA
>JAEUUQ010000263.1 GCA_016787505.1 Saprospiraceae bacterium
AGAGAACCGAGCATCAATAATGTGCAGGAAACTAGTACTGTAGCAGTAAAATTCCTTTTCATGAGACTTCTTGTTTAATATTAATTGCTGTTAGATCGTCTGCATTTGAATCAACCAACTATCCAATTGCCACAATTCGAATTATGTACAGTGCCACTCCTAATGGACTTTACATATTTTCAGGCCACTAAGGTAGGAAGGCTCCAATGCCGACTTTATGACAAGAAAACAGCTTTTTTATTTGTAAATAATCAAGAAGAATTCGTATTAATTTACTTTAATTATCTGACAATCATTATATTGTCATTTGTTAATATTCTATCAATATTGCACCCTGTTTGCATGCTTTTGATTCGTATTTCTTTAGTTTAATGAGAATAAAACAACTCCCGGAGCCGCCTGGCGGCAAAAAAAAACGAGCCATTACAGATCAGATCTGCAATGGCTCGTCAACCTGATTGCGAAGCCAAAAGCGGTTAATACCCATTCGCTGGTAAAGCGAACATACGGGAGTAAGGCCTAAAAATCTACTATGAAATATTTGTCTGTAACCTCGATCAAATATTTGCCGGGCAAAATATGCGGACTGCCCAGCCTGAGCCGGCGAATCAGCGACTTCGAAAAATGGTAAGTTTCCTGCACCACAAAAACACCGCTGCTGAAATGCTGATCCAGCACCTGCGCACTGATCGTATGCCTAAGGAAGTAAAACCGGGGTCGCCCTTGAATGTTGGCGTCAATAATTGTATGAACGGCAGGACAATCGCCTATGTGCTGATGGGGCGCCACCACTACCCTGCATATACCCACTCCGCGGCACTTGGCAGCGGGCGAGCCCAATACTACGTCGGCGCGCAATCCCAGGGTGGTTGTTTGCGCTAAGGTGCTTTTTAACACCGGTAAATCGGTTAAGGCCTGTGTATTAATTTTCATGTTGCTAATCTTTCCCCTTAGTCGGGATGAAGTTGGTCTGGTAATTGAATGTTCCCGCTAAATTAGTTCGCATTTGGCACAGGGTCACAGACAAATCAGGGGCTTATATCTACTATAAAAAACGCTTAGTTAATTTAATAAAAAATTCGTATGTAATTGATAACCAAAACAATAAATCAATCAAACCAAATGAAATTATCCGTGTTTCAGGCGTCTTGACGAAGAATCCAGGGTTGCTAACGCCATCTTCCAGAGGTCTTCATAGGGTATAATTTCAATATCATGCGACTGATTGGCAATATCCAGGGGGGCATTTTGAAGCATTTGCACAAATTTGGTCGCATGCCTGATCACAGCTACCTTGTGATAGCTTTGGGCAGGTATTTGCATCAACATCTTGATAAAACAATTGCTTCTATACGTATCGTCGCGCCGCAAATACCGGGAGGAGTACTTCTCAATAGCATCCAGGCGGTCGGTTAACTCGTCATACCTTTTTTTGGTTAATAAAAACAAGATTTGAAAAATCAAAATGGGGATATTCATCCCTCTTTTATCTTTGGAATAGATCGGGGTTTCATTAATAAATTTTGCCAGTCTGAATTTGTTGAAGTAAGTAGAATTATTGTCAGTTTTGATAAGGCCGGTTTCGATAAGATAATACAAATAGGCCTCAAAAATCTTCCAATACTCCAGGAGCGAAGATGGAAGGCTGCTAAATTTTTTGTGCCTCACGGCCAGTAGAAAAAGCTGGTATGCCTCCTGGTATTCCCCCGCATGCAATGAAAGCATCAGCAATAACTCCTGGTATTTGAACCAGTTAAAAGCGCCTTCCTGCAGTAATTTCATTCCCCTTTCTGCCGCTAATTTACCGCGTTCGTAATCCTTTAACTGTACATAACACACCATTTCCTGATATAGGAACGCTTGCAGGGGGATGCCGGCGATATATTCTTTAGACTCGAAAAAATGGATGGACTTTTCACAAACGGTAATCGTGTTGCGATAATCATTAATACTCGAATAAATGGTGGCTTCTATCAACCGGCCGCAAAATTGCAGGCGGTAGGTATCAAATTTTTGCATCGGCCCTTTTAGTTGTTGCCAATACAATTTTGCCTGTTCGTGAATCTGCTCTTTCGTTGATTTGCTGTTCACATAATTCGTAATCAAGTGAGTATACAACTCTTCCGACGCATTTTCCCAATGGTAGAGATCTTCGTAAGTAGCAGCCAACTGGCGGTAATACTCGTGGCGTTTTTGATCGCCCTCTATTGATCCGTAGTGCAGGCGAAGCGTGCGCGCCATCTCCTGCACTACATCCGTAAACTCGTATTTGATTGCTTTTTTGAGTACTTCCTCGGCTAAAGCAGCCGGCACGTGGCGGGCATTTTTTCCCTGCATGATCTTGATCGACGCCCACTGTTTGTAGCACTCAAAATAAGCGCGCTGCCTGGCATGATAGTGCGGCTCGATCAACTCGATCTCGAATAGTTTGTCTAAGAGGAATGTCTTGAGCTGAGTTTTGGTTCGGTTGTATGGCGTGACGCTTTTTTCTTTGGGAAATAACTCCGACCTGGCTTCTTCATCTGTCGCCACTTTCCCTTCCGCCACCAATTGATACAATGCCTGGGTTTTGGCATCCCATCTGAGTATACCTCCTTGGCGTTCCAACGCTTTCAATTTACCCTTTGTAATAATCGAAACCAGTTCCCTGAGCTCTTGCATGCTTTGGCGACGTGTTGATCAATCAATATTAGCAGAGAGGGGACAAATGGGGTAGTAACAATTACAGTGCGTGCAATGTAAGAACAATTACGTATTAAAACAAATACAAAACTAAAAAAGGATGGCCGCCCATGGCCATCCTGCTATTTGTCCATTGTTTTCACAATGAAACACTGTACTACTTTCCTGTCGTATACGCTGTCTGCTTCGGTTCGTTAAGAGTCCGGCACCCATTTAAAGCAATATTTTAGGGACATTACAATTACACAGTTTTGCTGTTCATGGGCGCCGGTTTGAGCATCTTTTCATTCTCTTGTATCTGCCTGTCCGGGTAGTCGACCAACCGGCGTTTATACGCCTGTGATATCGATGACGATTACTTTGTTGCTTCTACTTTCCATCGTTGTGTATATTTGTTTCACGATGTAAAAGTATTAGCGCCACCTATATGTCTAATGGACAGATATACAGGCTCAATCGCTTGTAATAAATATATAATCTATGTATT
>JAEUUQ010000284.1 GCA_016787505.1 Saprospiraceae bacterium
GTATACGTGCCTACAGGCTTTTCGCCCAACAGCGACGGCATCAACGACGATTTCCGGCCGCTGAGCGATTGTCCGCTCGACCATTACAGCCTGCGCATCTTCGACCGCTGGGGCGCCCAATTGTTTGAAACCAACGACCCCGGTGCAAGCTGGGATGGCGAACACAAAGGCAAGCCGGTGGGCGCCGGCGTGTATGTGTGGTGGATAGAGTATACGGTGGTGGAGAATAACAGGCCCCGCAAGGCCACGGAGACGGGGGGCGTAGCGGTGGTGCGGTGATTTGGTTGTGGGTTGTGGGTTATGGGTTGTCAGTTAAAAAAACAACCCATAACCCATAACCTACAACCTACAACCGATCATTGCGCCGCCTTCAGCCGCACCGCGATATTTTGCACATCGCCTTTGCGGTTCACCTTTACATTGAGCACATCGCCCACTTTGGCGCGGCCGACGGCTTCCTGTAACTCGGGGACTGTTTTGATATCGCGGCCGTTGACGCCCACGATCACATCTTTGGGCTGGAGGCCGGCATATTGGGCCGAACCGCCGTCTACCAGGCTTTCTATCAGTACGCCCTGGCTGATAGAGATACCCATATCTTTAGCTGCGTCGCTATCGAGCTCCGAAATATTGACCCCCAGCAGTGGGCGCTGGTAGCTGCCGTATTCGATAATATCGTCTACAATACGCTTAGCCAGGTCGATTGGAATAGCAAAAGAATAGCCCTGGAACGAGCCGTTGCCGCTTGCGATAGCCGTATTGATGCCCAGCAGGCGGCCTTGTGCGTCTACCAGGGCGCCTCCGCTGTTGCCGGGGTTGACGGCAGCGTCGGTTTGGATAAACGATTCAATGGCATCGCGGCTTTCCAGCAATTGGATATTGCGTCCTTTGGCGCTGATAATGCCGGCGGTGACCGTAGACGTCAGGTCGAAAGGATTGCCCACTGCCAACACCCATTCGCCCACGCGGGCGTCGTCGCTATTGGCCAGTGGCAGCGTAGGCAAGTTGGACGCCTCGATCTTGATGATGGCCAGATCCGTTTTTTTATCGGTGCCGATCACCTTGGCATCGAAAGTGCGATTGTCGTAAAGCGTCACCTCCAGCTCATCGGCCATTTCCACCACGTGATTATTGGTAATAATAAAGCCGTCGCTGCTGTAGATCACCCCTGAGCCCGTACCTGATTGGGGCCCGGGCTGGCCGAAGAGAAAATCGTCGTCGAAGAAAAAGCGGAAAGGACTATCACTCAGGTTTTTATTTGCCGTAGTGGGCTTAGCGGTTGCTTTGATGTGCACCACCGCGGGCATAGCTGCAGACGCGGCCTGAGTAAAGTCGAATGGTACGGAGGCTGAGCCGGGCTTGCTATTGACAAAATTGACCTGCCGAGCCGGCATTGCAGCCGCAGGAATGTCGTCTTTGGACAGATAATTGTACAAACCCAAACCTGCCAATGTCACGGCGCCGCCCAACATACCGGCAAAAATCATGGTTGTTACCTGCTTCATATTCCTGTTTATTTATATTTTGCTGAATGTAAAATTGACATGAATAAAATAACTCCGTAAAGTGGCCGTTTGTTACCCGAAACAAGGGCTTTTAACTGGATCTTAACAGCATAAAAATGGTAACGCATGTCTTTCTTTGATCATGGGTCAACGCTTGCGCCTTCCGAGGGCTGGAATGCGGTGTCGCATGCGCTGGTACAGACGCTGCGGCCCGAAAGCGAGTTGGAAGGACTATTGCTGCAAGACCCCGTTTTCCTTCGCGGGTTGTTGTGGGGCGTGCCCCGTTACGGCCACCCCGAAGGCGAAGTGTACAAACACGTCGCCGAGGTGCTCGGCAATATCGAAGAGTTGCCCGTAGAACCCCGCCAACGCCAGCAGTTGCGCCTTATCGCCTTTGCGCACGATACCTTTAAGTATCTCGAGGACAAGAGTTTCCCCCGCAATTGGGAAAAACACCACGGCATGCTGGCCCGTCGATATATGGAACAACATCTTTCGGATGAAGGTTTACTGGATATTATCGAACTGCACGACGAGGCCTATTATGCCTGGCGTATGCAGTTTCTACACCACGAATCCGACGCCGGCCAACAGCGTATGCAACGCCTGCTTGACCGCCTGGGCGACTACCGCCAGTTGTACTACCTCTTTTTTAAATGCGATACCCTCACCGGCGATAAAATTCCGGCCCCCCTCAAATGGTTTGAACACAGCGTGGAGGGGATTCAGTTGGTGGTGTTTTAGTGAACAGTGAACAGTGAACAGTGAACTGAGGGGTGAGGGGTGATTTTTTTTTACAAGGTGGGAACTAATCGAAACAGGCTTGGGTTAACAACTTTATAAAACGCTATTATCATGGGCGTACTAACGACACAAGAGACCCTGCAAAAAGAAGAATTAGACCGCATCTTTGATCGGGAGCTGGTGCCTCACTTAGATGCCCTCTATTCTTTTGCCTACCACCTAACCTTCAACGAGCACGATGCAAACGACCTGGTGCAGGACACCTATATGCGCGCATACCGCGCTATCGGAACGTTCCAGAGCGGCACCAACGCCAAGGCGTGGTTGTTTCAGATCCTCAAAAATGCGTTTATCAACCTCTACCGCAAGCGCAGCAAAAGGCCTGTACATGTGGATTACGAGGAGGTAGCGCTGGTGCAACGCGAAAACGAGGGCCCCAAAGCCGGCTACGACGATTTGCGCACCGAGATTTTCGACAACTTGATGGGCGACGAGGTGACTAATGCCCTCAATTCTTTGTCCGTCAATTTCCGCGTCGTCGTTTTACTGTCAGATATCGGAGATTTTTCTTACGAAGAAATAGCCGCTATTCTTGGCATTCCGGTGGGTACGGTGCGCTCCCGTCTGTTTCGTGCGCGCAACTTATTAAAAGAAAAACTCAGCGCTTACGCTTTAGCGCAGGGCTATAAAGATTACCGTTCTTAACGAATTTGATAACCTGTTATCCGTTAACCATTAAAACTGTGCGCCTTGCAGCCCCTATCCCCTGCCAAACTGTCAATACTGCTGCTCCCCCGGCTTTTATAAGCAGAGGGAAATGGCTCGAAGGGATACGCAAAAAGGCTTGGTTTACATACAGCATGAAGATTATGAAGGCATTTCACTCTTTTTTACCGGCTCCTGTCCCAACACCC
>JAEUUQ010000290.1 GCA_016787505.1 Saprospiraceae bacterium
CGACTCGTCTGCCCCCCTTCGGTGGGGTCGATGGCGCCAAAACGCCCTATCAGCCCGCTTTCTACGGCGCGCTCGGGTATCTGCCCCGAAGCATCCCACGAACTGCTGAAGGTGGAAAAAGAGGCGACCAGGCTTTTTCGCTCACCCACCAACAGGTTGTATTTGGCCAATACATTAATGCGGTTGAACCGCTGCGGAGCATCAAAATAGCCGTTGGCGTAGTTAACCTCGGCGCCGGCATAGGCGCGTTGAAGGGTTTGCCGGTCTTCGCGGTGCAATAAATCCAACCCCGTCACCAGGCGGTAGTGGTCAAAACTGCCGGTTTCTAATTTGACAAAGCTACCGTCGAGCGCGTTGGCCGTTTCGAGATGTGCAGAACCCGCCGTAGAGAAATTGCCCAGATCGGCATAATACGGCCCTTTGCGAAAATCGATGCGCTGTACAAATTCCGGGATGATGAAGTGCATGTCGGCATAACCCTGCCCATGGGCATGCGATACCATATTTACGGGCAATCCATCCGCTTCGATGTGGATATCGGTGCCGTGGTCAATATCAAAGCCGCGAAGAAAGATCTGTTCGGCCTTACCGCCACCCGCGTGCTGAGCCAGCACTAAGCCGGGTACTATTCGCAACATCTCCTGGGCATTGGCCAGGGGCCGGGTGCGAATATCGAGTGCACTGATAGCCTGTAAGTTGCGGAATGGATCGGATTGGACCTCTATTTCAGGTAGGTTGATGTTTTCAGGCTCTAAATATATTTTAATGCTATTGGCCTCGCCGTCCTGTACAAGTATGTCATTTATGGTTTGTGTGCGAAACCCTATATACGACACACTGATCCG
Organism: Saprospiraceae bacterium; assembly: GCA_016787505.1. GTDB lineage: Bacteria > Bacteroidota > Bacteroidia > Chitinophagales > Saprospiraceae > JABWBR01. The sequence continues at coordinate 846 of JAEUUQ010000290.1, forward strand.
GTAGGTACCCTTTGGGAGATCGCGAAAAGAAAAATATCCCAGCTCGTTGGTAAAGGAAACTTGCTGGGCCCCTTCTAATCGGATGCTTGCCCCCGCCAACAACTCACGCGAGTCGGCATGATAAACGAGGCCCTCTATGCTTCCGTTGTGAACGACGCCTGCAAATGCAGCGGGTAAAACCAAAATAAGCCAAAAAAGAACGGCAGTGTATTTCTTAGTAGTGCATCTTTCCATGATATGGTTTCTTTGATTACACTACAAAAATACACGCCAATACTGTTCAATAACAAGCTCAATTTATGGTCAGCACTTGCTCAATCTTATTTTATAATAAAAAAAAACAGATAACTGACAACCGACAACGGAGAACCGAAAACCCCTACTTCAAAGTCTTCAAGTCAATTTCTCTCACCGACTCATAGTGAAATCCCTGGTCTTCCTGGCCTTCATCCTGCCAGCCTTTCATCACGCGAATGATATCGCCTTCGCGCAGGGCGTAGAAGTAGTCGCCGGCGCCGGCCCACCAACCGCCACAGGCGGCAATGGCAGCCTCCGGGATTTCGTATTGGCCGTAACTATCCGGCGTGATCACGTCGCAAGCCTGGATGTCAGCTATTTTTATGCGTTGCTGATTAACTTGGATGAATACCTGGCTGTTGGGGTTCTCGTTTTCATCCATCAGCGTATGGCAGATAAAGGTAACGAGTGATACCTCCGGCGCAGCATCGAGGCCCCTTGAGGCGACATCCTGCGGGCTGTCCTGCTGCTCGCTGGCTTCCTGGCTGGAGGAGCCCGAAGGCTGGCATTGCCAGAGTGCTAACAACAAAAAGAGGAATGCGTATCTCATGATATTTATTTTTTTAATCCAATTTCCCGCAGGCGCTCGTCGAGGTATTCACCGGCAGTAATGGGTTCGTAAGCCAGGGGGTGTTGATCGTCAATGCAGCCCGGGAGGCAACTCAGATCCATCTCGCTGCGCGGATGCAGGAAAAAAGGAATCGATAAGCGAGGCTGGTGCCACTCTTCTCGCGGCGGATTCACTACCCGGTGAGTGGTCGACTTGAGATAGTTGTTGGTAAGCCGCTGCAGCATGTCGCCTACGTTGATCACAATTTCGCCTTCTTCCGGTACGATATCCAACCACTTGCCTTCTTTGTTGAGTAACTGCAAACCACCGGCAGAGGCGCCCACGAGCAAGGTGATGAGGTTGATGTCTTCGTGCTGCTCGGCGCGAATGGCCGACTCCGGCTCGGCGGTTATCGGCGGATAGTGTATGGCACGCAAAATGCTATTGCCGTTGTGGATCTTTTCGTCAAAATATGGCTCGTTCAAGCCCAGGTGGATGGCAATGGCCCGCAGTAAGTGACCGCCGGCTTTTTCGAAGGCTTTGTATAACTCCATGCCTAGCCTGGCAAAATCAGGCATCTCTTCTACTCTGACATTGGCAGGATACTGCTCGCTGCTGCCGGCCCCGTTACTGACTTCCTGTCCAATCTGGAAGAATTCTTTCAGGTCGGCTACCTTCGATTGCTTGGCGTGCTCTTTGCCAAACGAGGTATACCCCCGCTGCCCCGCCAATCCGGGTATTTCGTACTTGCGCTTGATGTCAACAGGCAAGGCGAAAAATGCTTTGGATGCCGCATAAAAATCATCGACCAATTGCTTGGGTATGCCGTGATTTACTACCCCCACAAAGCCGATTTCGTGAAATGCCTTGCCCAACGCCTCTACAAATGCCTTCCGCTGCACAGGGTCGCCCTGCACAAAAGTCGAAAGATCTACCAATGGTATTGCTCGTTGTACTGTCATATTGGTTGAGTATTTCAATATTTGAATATTCTCTCCCTCCCCCTACTGTCCTCCCTTCATCACCTGGCTAAAGATATTCCTGTAAAAATCAACGCCTTGTTGGGTCAACTTATTGGCGTATACTTTTTTTCCATTTTTATAAAAAACATAACAAACGCATTGATCATCGAGATAAAGATCGGCGTCGAGTACGTTTTTACCTTCTACCTGGAAGAATACGTGCCCTATCGGCTTACATGCAGTAGTAAGTACCGGGGTCTCTTCGGCAATATGACCGATCGTAGACTGGATAGCCAGTTTTTCGCTCTGGTTCATTGAAAAGTTAAATTCGTAAAAGATAAAATCGATGTAATCGCAGGTATTCCACAATTCCTGTATCTCCGCCATAGGTATACTCGGATATTGCTCGGTGGGCGTAGCCGCTGCGCCAGGAACCGCCGGCGCTGCCGGTGCTGTGGGTTGATCTGGCGCCTTGGGCGCTTGCTGACAAGCCGCAGCAGTCAGTAGGATAAATGCGATGAAATAAAGCAAGCGAATCATAAATAGTTGTTATTAAAAGGAATAAATACCCCTGAAACCAATCGAGCGGCCAAAGAAAGGGGCGTCTTCTTTATCGGCCTGTAAGTTGTTCAAATAACGACTCCAACGAACATCCAGTCCCCATTTTTCAGTAAAGTTAAAGGTTACTCCCAATACTACGGAGAAGATATCCGGATTTAGTTCCTGAAAGTCAGTGATATCGGCGCCGCTATAATCAATGATTTTATAATTGATAAGCCGCGCATAAGAGAAGCCGGCGCCAAGCCTGAATTTCCAATCGCTGAAGTGAATGAGCACGGGCACTTCTACAAAATTTAAGCGTATGCGCTCGTAGTTGGATAGCGGGTCATCGGTGCGCACGCGTTGACTGCCCTGCTGTGAATACAACATCTCTACGCCCAATTGCCAGCGCTTGCCCATCAAGGCGGCTACCCGCCCCCCGGCATGAATACCCGGTTGGTTGAACCCACCCAGCTTGTCGCCGTCGATCTGCGATATATTGAAACCGCCGATGATTCCGGCCTTGAATCGCTGCGCCGTCAACTTATCAGTTGCACCCCATGATAAAAATAGCACTGCAAACAACACCCATTTAGCCATGTCCTTGTATTTTTGTTTCACAAAATTAATTTTCGATGTTTAAATACACGAAACACAATCTGAAAAAACTGGAATCGCTTTTCGAAGAACTGCAATATACCGTTCGTTATGAAAAAGGAAATTTTCAGTCGGGCTATTGTATCCTGGAGAACAAAAAAGTGGTGGTTATCAATAAATTTTATGAAACAGAAGGCCGTATCAATTGCCTGCTGGAGATACTGGGCACTATCGCTTTTTCTCCCGACAAGCTGAGCGAGGTTTCTCAAAAGCTTATTAAGCAAATGGATAACCCCAATGCAACCGACGAAGAAGATATTGAATCAACAACTGTAAACCCCTCTTAAAATTAACCGGCCATCGAAGTTCAGGTCACTTTTTTAGGCACAGGCACTTCCCAGGGGGTACCCGTAATCGGTTGCCAATGCGAGGTTTGTACTTCGCCCGACCCCCGCGATAATCGCCTGCGTACGTCGGCCATGGTGCGCGTGGGCCCCGTTACGCTGGTCATCGACTGCGGCCCCGATTTTCGCCAGCAAATGCTGCGCGAAGAGGTCTCTTCACTCGATGCTATCCTCATTACCCACGAACACAACGATCACGTGATCGGCCTCGACGATGTAAGGCCGTTTAATTTTTTGCAACGCCGCGATATGCCCGTCTTCGCTACCCCGCGGGTTGCCCTCGAATTGCGCCAGCGCTTCGCCTATGCCTTTTCTCACGAGCCCTATCCCGGCGCACCAATGATTAATCTCGAACCTATTGCCAATAACGAACCCTTTTTCGCTGCAGGTATCCCCATTTTGCCTGTCGAAGTAATGCACGGATCGCTCCCCGTTCTCGGCTTTCGTATCGGCGATTTTACGTATCTCACCGACGTCCGTGCCATGGCTGAAGATGAGATCGACAAGATCAAAGGCTGCCATACGCTTATCCTCAACGCCCTTCATCACGAACCGCATTATACGCACCTCAATCTGGAACAAGCCCTCGAATTGATCGAGATCATCAACCCCCAACGTACTTTCCTTACGCATATGAGTCATCGCATGGGCCGACACGCCGCTATGTCGGAGCTTTTACCACCAAATGTGTTCCTGGGTTATGACGGACTAACCTTCCTTGTGCCCTGATTATTGATTTTGTACCGGTAATATCCTATTTTTGAGGTATGCCTGCAAATGAAACTCCCTCTCAACCCCCGCGCTACAACCCGTATAACGATGAAAAGCGCCATGCCATGGGCCGGCCACCCCGGGGCATATTGCGATGGGGCATGTGGGGTATCGCCGCTTTTGTGGCTCTGCTGCTGGCCCTTGCCGCCGGCCTCAAGTATCCCGACGTGTTGACTGCCGAAGTGGAGATTGTGCTCGGCAGCCCTCCTATTCGCATCGTCGCAAAGGCCAATGGGGCAATAGGCCAATTGCTGGTAGCCGACAGCGCCCGGGTCGATTCAGGGCAGTTGCTGGCCATCACCGCTCAATCTGCGGCTTTGGCCGACGTGCAAACGCTCGAAAGCTGGCTCGAGTCAGCCGAAACCGCCACGATACAACCAGCCTTGCCCCCCTCCGGACTGTCGCTGGGCAGCTTGCAACCGGCTTACTCAAATGCCGTTTTTCAATTTGAGCGCTGGCGCAAACTCATGCGTTATGATGATACCGCCTTGCGCCTCCAATCGCAACAAAGGCAGTGGCTACGCGCTCAACAACTCGATTCGGTTGCACTTCGCCAAATCCAACTGCTCGATACGACAATAGCCCTGGCCGACCGTAGCTACCGCGAATACGCCACGCTGGCGCAATCGGGCGCTGCCAGCGCCCTCGAAGTGGAAAATGCACTGCTTATATTGTTGCAACATAAAAAAGAACGCGAACAACAAAATGCCCTGCGCCTCAGCTACTTGCAGGAATCGGAAAGACTGCGGTTTGATTTGTCGACTTTGCAAATGGATTTCCAACGCCGCAATGAAGAAGAATTTGCCGCGCTGCAGGCCGCTCTGGGCGCCCTGCGCGGCGCCATCTCCCAATGGAAAGAAGATTGGTGTTATTTTGCCCCCGCCGACGGCCGTGTGCTGCTCACCGGGCTGCGCAACAATTGGCAATATATGGAGCAGGGACAGGAATTGTTTGCTATCGTGCCTGCAAAACCCCAATATGCCGCTGTCATTGCTACCGGCATGCTTCCCGCCGAAGGCGCAGGGATGCTTTCTATCGGCGCTGAAGCCAATATCCGGCTTTACGATTACCCTTATGCCAAATATGGCGAATTACCTGCTAAACTTAGTGCGATCACTCCGATAAGCGGCCCTGATAATCACTACTTCTTTTTGCTGGCGCTTCCTCTTGAAGTAATTACCACAGCTAAATTTAAGGTGCCGGTAAAATACGGTATGCGCGGCAACGCGCGCCTCATCACCCAGCGCCGCTCGCTCCTCAGCCGCCTCCGGTCTCCGCACCGGTCTGATGGCTTGCAGCCGCACCGGTCTGACGGCTTGCAGCCGTCTGACCGGTAAAAAAAAGCCGGCTCGCACTTTCGCGCGGCCGGCTTATGTGTCTTAGGTGTTTTGCCGGGATTAGTGACCGGCTGGACGGTATACAATACCTGATTTCTCGTTTTTCTGAGAACCGTTAGTGGTATTGCTTATCTCGTCATTAATCGTAGAGTTATTTTGCTCAAAGCGGCAGGCCAGTATGATAGCGTCACAAACGCCGCTGCCGTCGCGATAGTTATAAATTGCGCTTCCGCGGATGATCGAAGCATTTTCGATAAACACTGATTCTGAAATCACCGGCTTGGCTTCGCCATCAACGCCTTTGTTAAGAATGCTGGCGCCGTAAGTAGCTGCATTGGCTTCGAAGTGGCACTTCGTAATTTCGGGGCTGCAAATGCCGTAGCTGCCGTTGTTGTAAATGGCGCCGCCGTCAAAATCAGCCGAGTTAGTTACAAAACGGCAGTTCATGATTTTGGGGCTGCACTGGCCATTGCTGGCGAAATTGTAAAGACCTGCACCTTCGCGTGCCGTATTGTTGATGAAAATGCAGTTTCTGATCACTGGAGAAGAAACTGCGCCTTCGCCGTTATTGTACCAACCTGCACCGCTTGACTTGATATCGCCGTTGTCGCCGTATCCGTTTGCCATGCCGTCGCTGATTACAAATCCATCTACTATTGTGCGTGCGCTTACGTTGTGTGTATATACTACGGTGTAAGAATTGTCGTCTTTTGAATTCGGAGAGCCGATCTCGCCAGTCAGTATGGTGCGGTTGCTATGAAAATCGCGCAGAGAAAGTGAAGTTTCATAACCCTCAAAACCGCCGTACAATTCTACTCCGTCGATGATCTGGAAAGAGGCGCTACGGTCGTTTTGTCTGGTGGGCATATATTTGCCGGCTGCAACCCATATCTGGTCGCCACTTTTTGCGGCACGCAACGCCGACTGGAGGTCGCCGTATGCATTTTCCCAAGAAGTACCGGTGCCTTCAGCGCCGGCTTTAACGTAGATCACTCTCGCAGATAGCTGAAAGAACATCGTCACGCATGCAGTTAGTAGTAGAATTCTTTTCACGTTACCGTAGTTTTGAAGTTGGATTAAAGCTGTTGGATTTACCTGAACTTTTCCTTGATCGGTAAGTGAAGAGCAAAAAAATAGAACTCGACACCTATGATCAGGTGTCAAACGAAAGGATAAAAATGAGGATAAAAAACGGGATCATAAATCAATAAAGCAATGCTCTATTGATGCCTAAATGCTTTCTTTTGGAATGTTGAAGATTAAAATTGGGATAAAACAAAGTAGTTGAATTGGGATAAATCAACTGCTTTCGAATGCAAGTTTAAGCAACTTGGGCAGTAAGTCCAAATGTTTTTCCAATTATTACATGGCTTTTAGTACGTGTTTTGATATAAATTTACGGAAAGGTGTATTTTTTTGAGAAAACGGTATATTTTTGAGGGCGAATGACACATAATAATTTTACACCTATCTACTCATCTTCAAATCACTGACCGGATCACTAACCGGTCTTCACTGATCGGTCTGACGACTTCAAGTTGTCTGACCGATAGAGAAAGTACCCGGATAACGCAACTTTCAATACTATGCTCCGTACAAAATAGATCGTTGTGTGGTAATCAGACGCAATTATTATTTGCCTATTGCAGAATTTAACTATTTTGGGAAATGAAAAATACAACCATGAACATGCACACCTTATATAACCATAAGTATAGGCGGTTCGCTGGTATATCGATCGTACAACAAACACTTGAGATGCACACTAAGACTATTTACCTCAGCCTGCTGGGCATCTGCATGCATTTTGCCTTGCAAGCCCAGGATTTCCACTATTCCCAATTCTATAATGCACCGCTCAATCTGAATCCTGCGCTGACAGGCATTTTTCGCGGAGATGCGCGAGTGGCGGGTATTTACCGTAGCCAATGGTCGTCTGTGCCGGTAGATTATATGACTTTTTCGCTTTCGGCAGATAAACAATTCGTACGCCGCACCGCTAAAACGGGTTTTTTCTCGGGTGGCCTGGCCTTTAACTACGACCGCGCCGGCTATTCCAAACTATACCTTATTAATGTGGGACTGAGCGGGTCGTACACTAAACGTTTTACCCAAACGTTTTTTGGCACGGTTGGCGCCCAGGTGGGCGTAGGCCAACGTGCCTTCAAAGCCGGCGACCTTACATTTGACCGCCAGTTTGACGATACTCGCGGAACCTACGATCCCAACCTTTCCAATGGCGAAGATTTTTCTAATGCAAGTAATATGTACGTCGATTTTTCAGCAGGCCTTAACCTGCGCCTGCAAAGCCTGAGAGACGACGCACTCGTTGACAGACTGGAAAAACGTTCAAAACTGGACCTGGGCCTCGGCTTTTTTCACCTCAACAGGCCCGATCAAAGCTTCCTCGAAGGAGACAAAGCCCCACTGTCGATGCGCCTGAGCCCCTATCTGCTTGGCGTAGTACAGTTAGGCAAATCCGACTTTGACCTGGTCGCTAATGCCACCGCTCAGTTCCAAAATCCCTACCGCGAATACCTCGGTATGCTGGGCATTCGCTACCACCTCAGCCGCGATCTGGGCAACCAGGTAGCTCTTCAACTGGGCGGCGCCTATCGCTTTAACGACGATTTCGGCGATGCATTTGTGCCCGGCATCGAATTATCCTACAATGCCTGGGAAGCCGCTTTTACCTATGATATTAATGTATCCGATTTCAACGTGGCAACCCGCCAGCGAGGCGGCCCAGAGATTTCTGTAAGGTGGTACCTGCGCAAAGTAAGAGCGCTGCCTTACCGATATATTTGCCCGTTGATTTAATTTTTTAATGCAGGCAGACTATATATGCCGCCTATCCCCCCTTCGATTAACTGATTAAGGCCGATACGCTATGAATAAGAAGTTGTTTGTCCTTGCTTTACTTTTGTCGTGGTGGTGCCACAGTATAATGGCCCAACCCCTTGACGCATGGATAAAAGCAGGTAATAAAACCTATGACCAAAAGGACTTTTACTCCGCGTTTACTTATTTTGGCATTGCTGTCGAGTATGATAGCGCCAGATATGACCTTTGGTATAAATATGCAGAGTCGGCCAGGCAGGCCGGGCAGCTTAAAAAGGCAGACTACGGTTACAACCGCGTTTTGAATAGCACCAACCGCCAGGAATACCCGCTGGCCACTTTCTGGCTGGCCGAAGTGCGACAACGCCTGGGCCTTTTTCAATCAGCAGCCGACCAATATCGAAAGTTTCTGCTCGATCAACCCAATGCCGAGGCTCGCTATCGGGATGCCGCCGCCAAAGGCGCCGATGATTGCGTATGGGCTAATATGCTCACGGCTTCCGATCGCGTAAAGGTATCTCATTACAACAATAAGATCAATTCCCGGTATTCCGAATTCGGCTTGGCCACCAAAGGCGATACGCTGTATTACTCTTCTTTGCAATTTATCGACCCGAAAGACACGCTGAACCCCCCACGGCCTTATGCAAAAATACTGGAACTGCCCGATAGCAATGCCAAGCCGGCGCCCCTGCCTGAAACAATCAACCTGCCGAGGCGCCACGTATCACATACCGCCTTTAATCGCAATTATACAAGGGTGTACTATACTATTTGTGATTATATTAATGGCGGCGATATCCGTTGCAACCTCTATTCCAGCAACGTGGCGCCCGACGGCAAATGGAGCGCCCCCCAAAAACTGGTGATTAATGCCAACGGCGGCGCCACTAATACCCAACCGCACGTAGCCTACGACCCGGCCAACAACCAGGAATGGCTCTATTTTGTGTCCGACCGCACCGATTACGGCAGCAAAGGCCTGCTGGATATCTGGCGAAGCGCCATCAACCCCGATGGCAGCCTGTCTACTCCCGAAAACTTGGCAGATATTAATACGCCCGGCAATGATGTTACGCCATTTTTCCACGCTACTACGCTAACCCTCTATTTTAGTTCCGACGGCTACCATACTCTGGGCGGATATGACGTGTGCCGCAGCCGCCAAACGCCGGATGGCTGGGCTACTCCCGAAAATATGGGCATCCCGGTTAATACCAGTTACAACGATCTCTATTTTATGCTCGACGCCGATGGCGCAAAAGGCTATCTGTCGTCGAACCGCCCCGATACCAGCTCAGTTTATTGGGATGATACCCGGGAGTTTTGTTGCAACGATATCTTTCAACTCACATTTGACAATGTGGTAAATTTGAAGATCGCCTCGTTTAATTGCATCGATTCCACACTACTTTCGGGTGTAACTGTAGAATTATCGGAAATTACCCAGGAAGGGCCTCGTTTGGTTAACAAAATAACCAACCCCAACGGGAATAATTTTTCTTTCTCGCTTATTGCCGGAAAACAATACGAGTATAAAGCTACTAAACCGGATTATACCTCAGATAGTGGTATAGTTGATTTAAATAGTCCTGAATACCAGGGACTTACTACTGTCGAAAAACAAGTTTATCTCTGCCCGGGCATAGAACTTCTTGTAACTACCTTCCGCTCACTCGACTCTGTAGCGCTCAACGGCGCCACGGTGGCGCTTTACGAGGTAACCCCTGCGGGTGAACAATTGGCCGCTTCTTTGTCTAATACGGATGGTAACGATTTTGTATTCAAAGCACAGCGCAATAAAAAATACTCAATCAAGGCCCGCAGGGATAGTTATGCGCCAGTTACGGAATCTATAGACCTCACTCAGCCACAATTTGCCAATGTAACGCGTGCAGAAAAAAAGATGTACCTCGGGCAACTTCTCGAAGTGCTTACTTTCGACTGCGTCGACCGCTCTAATTTAAACGGGGTAAGCTTAAGCCTGTCGGAATTGGGCATGGGCCAAACTCGTTTGATAGATAGCCTGACTGAATATTCTGACAACCAATTCTCGTTTACTGTCGACCTGGCTAATACCTATCTGATTACTGCCGAAAAATTGGGCTACAACGGCCGGGTAGATACCGTGCTTTTTGCCGCCGATCAACTCGCCAATTCTGAGGGCAAGATGACGATCGAACTCTGTCTCACACGGATTGATTTTTCTGACTTTCTGCCGCTCACCCTCTATTTTGATAATGCTATTCCAGACCCCAAATCTTATCAGCCTACCACTACAAAAGAATACCTCCCGCTCAATAAAGCCTATTACGATCGAAGAGGCGAGTTTATTAAACAGAACACAGAAGGGCTTTCCGGTGAGGATCTTTTCCGTACCAATCGCCGTTTTACCGACTTCTTTGACAGAGAAGTGAGAGGCGCCTATGAAGACTTACAAGCCTTTACAGATAAACTTTATCTTTTTCTCCAAAATAAAAACGCCATTACGGTTACTTTCAAGGGGTATTGTAGCCCCAGAGGAGCCGCACAATACAACAAATTGCTCAGCTCCCGCCGTATTGATAGTGTAAAAAACCATTTTGAACGATACAAAAACGGCGCATTGTTGCCTTATTTGCGATCCGGCAAGCTTCGAATTAAAGAAGTTGCGCTGGGCGAATCAGCAGCGCCGACCGCCGCACTTAAGTTAGCAGACGACCCCAAGAGCTCTATTTACGGTATCCTCGCTACGCTTGAACGTCGCGTGGAGATCATAGAAGTGAAATGAAACAGGGAACAAATAAACAGCTAATGACCGCTTCAAACGGGAACAACGCCATGAAGAAATTTTTACTTCCTATATGCCTGTGGTTGCTGGCCTGGCCCGCAGCAGTTCACGCCACCCACATTATCGGCGGCGAAATTGGGTATAAATGCCTGGGAAACAATAAATATGAGGTTACTCTTAGTGTATACCGCGATTGTTTCTACGGCGACCCTCTGGCTTTTTTCGACGATCCGGCTTACGTGGCTGTATATGATCAGTTCGGCCTATTGGTTCATTCCCTCTCGATCCCCTATATGGAGGACGATACTATTACGTCGAACCTCACTGACCCCTGCCTGGTGATTCTTCAGCCGGTATGCGTTCATACAACTACCTATCGCGACACGGTGACGCTACCATACCGGCCCGGGGGGTATCGTCTTAGCTATCAACGCTGCTGTCGCAACCAGACTATTAATAATATCGTCGATCCTTTGGCTACAGGGGCCACATTTGATATCCACCTGACTGAAGCGGCTATGATCAACTGCAACACTAGCCCCCAATTTCAACAGTGGCCGCCTATTTATATATGTACCAACAGACCCCTGGTTTTTGACCATTCCGCGGTTGATTTAGATGGAGACTCCCTGGTATATAAACTCTGTACCCCCTTCGAAGGAGGTACGCTCAATAATGCCCAACCCCAACCCGCCGACCCACCCCCCTACGACACAATTACCTGGCTGGCGCCCAATTATTCCTTGCAGGATATGCTCGGCTTTGGTACGCCCCTGACAATTAACGCCTCCACAGGCCTCATGACAGCCGTCCCCGGTATCACCGGCCAATTTGTCGTGGGCGTCTGTGTGGAAGAATACGACGCCGAAACAGGCGTGCTCCTTAGCTATACCCGCCGCGACTTCCAGTATAATGTAAACCCCTGCGGCGATATTACTTCGGTGTTTTTTAGCCCGGAGGCCCAGTGCGACAACCTGACGGTTACTTTAGAAAACCAAAGCACGAACGCTACCGGATATCAATGGTATTTCGATTATCCCAATCTGACTCCAGCTTCTACCACCCTTGACCCTACCGTAGTATTTACTTATCCCGATACCGGCCTCTATACCGTAGCACTTATCGCCGAACCCAATAGCCAGTGCTCAGATACGCTGATCAGGCAAATCTTTTTGCAAAACAATTCTCTTATCCCCGATTTTCAGGCTAGTGTGTTTGATTGCGAAAATCAGTCTTTGGTACAAATCACTGACCTGTCGGTCGACCCGGTTTCTCCTGTTGTATCATGGAACTGGACGCTGGTATACGGCAATACAACGCTCACCTCTACACAGCAAAACCCCCTGTTTAACGTGCCGCTTAACGTGACCGGTACGATCACGCTTACGGCAACCAGCCAGAATGGATGCGTGAGCACTTTCTCCAAACCCTTCGAAACCGGCCTGGATAACCCCGGCGCGCTGATCCGGGATACGCTTTATGCCTGTATCGGCGAAACAATCGGGCTTAACCCCGATACCCCCGCCGATATCGGATTTGGCTATCAATGGTCACCGGTTACCGGTCTTAGCAATCCCCTGGCTGTTAATCCAACGCTCACAGTTGCACAAGGCGCTGTGTACAGCGTGACGATCACCGCCCCCGGCAATGTCTGCCAGATCGTGAAAACCGTCACGGTGGTTGCTATCGATATGCCGCTGCTGGCTTTTGATTTTTCACCCGGTTGTGACGGATTAACCGCTAATTTTGACAATAACAGCCAACACAACGGCTCTTATGTGTGGGATTTCGGCGATCCAAATACTACGGCCGATACTTCTTTGCTGGTTAACCCCAGCTACACGTATCCCGATACAGGCACTTATGTGATAACCCTGATGACGGCGCCCGGCGATTTCTGCCGCGATACGATTACCCAAACCATTACTATTCTGGAGGCTTTGCTCAATGCCGGCTTCGGGATATCATATGATGCGTGCAGCTCCGATTCGGTGGTGGTGCAATTTTCCGATCAATCAATCAATAACCTGAACAATACGACAGGCTGGTTGTGGGAGTTGAGCAACGGGCAGTCTTCTACCGAGCAAAATCCGGTGTTTGTTTTTTATGAAAATACGAACATCGAGGTTACGCTCACAATTACTACCGCGTTGAATTGTACCAATTCGATGACCGGCCCGGTTGATATTTTATTAATAAATAATGAAAACCAATTCCCGGATTCGCTCGTAGCTTGCCCCGGCGATACTACCCAACTCCCCGCAGGCGGCGACCCGCTGCTGACCTATCAATGGTCGCCGGCAACGGGTATCAGCGATCCAACTTCTGCCAACCCGGTGTTTTTCCCCTCGGAAACGACGCTGTATACCGTGGTGATCAGCGCTATCGGATCGGATACCTGCCAATTTACAGAGACGATGCTGGTCATTGTGCCGCCTGCTATCAATCTGCAGGTTAATACCAATGTGGTGACTACTTGCGAACCACAAGTTTCACTTAGCGCCACCATTGAAGCCACCGCAGATATTGTGTGGTTGAATGCACAGGGCGATACGGTGGCTACCGGCGCCAACTTTGTGGCCGTGGTTTCCGGCTCACAGGTGTATACGGTCATCGCCACCGACGCGCTGGGCTGTTCCGATACCGAAACGATATCGGTCAGCGGAGGGCCGGTGGATGTGTCCGTGGAAGACCTCGTGGCTGTGTGTCTCGGCGAAGAAGTACAGGTGGAGGTGGTCAACAACGACCCCAACGACGTGCTTACCTACAACTGGACTCCCGTCGGCGCTTTTGTGCCGGGCACTGCCAACCAGGCATCGCCCGATGTAATAGAAACAGTGGGCGAACAAACTCTTTTTGTGGAAGTAAGCAACCAATTCGGTTGCGTCTATTTTGACTCAGTTAGGGTGGCCGTTATCGATACCGCTATGGCCCTCAGTTTTACATACGAAATTCAATGCGACGGCGCAACGGTTAATTTTACCAATACCAGCACTAACGCCTTTGCCTATGTATGGCACTTCGGCGATAATACGACCAGCACCGATATGAATCCGGTGCATACTTACGCCGCAGCGGGATCATATACGGTATTGCTCACTATCGCCTACGACGTGAACTGCTCCGATTTGGACTCGGTTTACCAAACTATCATAATCGCAGAACCTGAACTCGTAGCAGCCTTTGATTTTGATATTGTGGAATGTTATTCCGATAGCGCCATAGTTGCTTTCTTCGACGTTTCTACCAATACTTTTAATAACACCATCGGCTGGTTGTGGACGTTCAGCAACGGCCAGTCTTCTACCGAACAAAACCCGGTGATTACTGTGACGGAAAGCGGCGACCTCATCGTTACGCTTACAATTACTTCCGCCAACGATTGTACAGCCTCTATAACAGATACGGTCAATATCCAGTTGACCCAAATATCGCTGGCCGATACCATAGTCGTGTGCTCCGGCGAAGGCGCGCAGCTGAATCCCAATGGCAACCCCAGTTACCAGTATGTCTGGACGCCCGCCGACGGACTGAGCGACCCCAATAGTCCTAACCCGATTGCTTCGCCTGCACAAACTACTATCTATACGGTGACCGTACTCGGCTTCGGCGCCGATACTTGCGCCGTGACAGGCCAGGTTACGGTGTTCGTACCCGATCTGATCAATGTCAATGCCGGCCCCGATATCAATACCTGCGGCGAAGACGCCACGCT
>JAEUUQ010000310.1 GCA_016787505.1 Saprospiraceae bacterium
TACATGGAAAATGTCTACGTCTTCTACCACTGCGGCAGGCCCCTGCACAAGCACCGAGCGCAACACCAGTTGGCACATGGCGCTCGAATTATCGGTCACCGTAATGCGGTATTCGCCTTGCGGCAAATTGGCAATAGTATAGCCACCGGGTATACCCGACACTGTTCCGGTTACGCCGTTGCTGCCCGACCAGCTATAGCTGAACGGCGCTAATCCGTTGAGCGGGTTTAGCGTTATGCTCCCGTTGGTACCCGAGCAGGAAGTGACATTCACCACCTGTCGCGCAATAGAATCAATACTGTTGGTTGTTGTGACGATGATGCTGTCAATGCGGATACAGCCCAAGCCATCGGTGACGGTTACGCCGAATACTTGTCTCAACCCTGATTGCTGCCCCCCCGAAACCACGATAGCCGACGAGTTTTCGCCGTTGCTCCAGGCATATTCGTAGGCGCCGGAGCCTCCTGTGCCGTTGGCGGAGATTGTAGTTGACGCGTCTTTGCATAACGAAAACGAATCTGCCGGCGCCAGCAAGATGCCGGGTTGTTCGTTTACACCTAGCAAGATAGTTCCTTCATCAGTACATCCTGCCGGAGTAGTCATGAGGTAGTAATACGAGGTAGAAACTAGCGGCGACACAATAGATGAGGCGAGTTGATTGCCGGCATGGGCCGGCGTGGCGCTATGAAAAGTGAGCAGACCGCCCGTCAGGTTGGCATCGGAAACGGGCGTAGAGGCCAGATTATACGACTCACCGGGACAAATTGGCGGCACGGGGACTGCGCTGAGGTCGGGATTGGGATTTACGACGACTACGACTTCGGCGCGTACGCCCGAAAAGCAAGTGAAATTGGTCGCACTGGCAAAATACCTGTATTCAACGGGATTTGAAGTATTATTGGCCGGCAATACGGGCATATAGCAATTGCCAAAATGGAGCAGGTCATTGCCCGTAGAAGAACCATACCAAAGTATACTCTGCCCGGAGGGTGGCACGGCGCAAACGACAGCTTGTTGCCCCGAGCAAATCGTATCGCTGGTAGCCAGGGGAGTGGGCAAAATGGGGTCGTCGGCAGGGCCGTTGCAGTTATTGTCGATATTGTCGCAGGCTATTTCGGGCATTCCAGGATTTATCAAGGGGTTGTTGTCGTTGCAATCCAGGGCGTTATTTGCATATCCTGCCGGGGCATTATTATTGCAACTTAATACATAATTGCCGGGGCGACCGTAGCCGTCGGCGTCGGCGTCTACGTAATATTGCGTATCTGGGAAACCCAGGTTGGTCGACCCATAAAAGACTATGTTGTCAAGCGCGATATCGCCGCGCGAGCCGTTTCCTTTAATCCCCACGAAGCGGAATTGCATCACGGTACCATTTGTGAAATTGCTGAGGCTCAGGTATGTTTTAAGCCATTGGTTGCCCATATTGCCGCTCTGCTGCCAGAGCGTACTCCAACTAAAACCGCCGTTTGTAGAAACCTCCAGCCGCAAAGTGCCGATGTTGGCGCCGTACATATGGTAGTTAAAAGAGAGGTGGCAGGTATCCGCACCCATTTTATTGAGTTGTATGCAACTGGAGTACAGCATAGCCTTGCTGCCAAAAGCGCACGAATTGCCGGTAGTTTCTATATATACAAATTTGCCGCCGCCGGGTGCGTCGTCGGTAGGGCCTGTGCCGAGTGTAGGTGTGCCTCCGCTGTAGGTAATCCAGTCGTGTTCGTCGCCGGGGCCGTTGCGCCAGAGGCCTGTTAATTCGCAGCTGGTGGGGCAGGCTGCTGCGCAATTATTTTGTGTATTAAAATTTTCTATTATGGTAATAGGAGGAGGGTCGCAGCCGGTATGGGCAGAAACCACACAGGAATTGATTGAAAAAAAGCCGCTACAGAACCGGCGCACATAGATGTCGAAATTGCTGTCGGGCGCCAGACCGGTGAGGTCGACAGGCGGGCAGACGCCAAAAGCGATCGTACCGTCCAGGCCGGGAGAAAAACCGGCGCCAGGCGTAAATCCCGGAGGTCCGTATTCGATAACCGTCGTGCCGCAGAAATTATCGGGGGTCCAACCCACGGTCACGGTAGTAGTATCAACAGCCAGCACTTGCACGGCGGTGAGCGGCAGGCATTCTATGGGGGCAAAAACGAGGTTGATATAATCCAGGGCTCCGGTATCGAATTCTACGTCATCGCATATGAATAATTTCCAAATGCCGTTGGCTGCGGTGAGGCTGTCATTAAATACGTAAAATTCGTCTTCGGGCCTGTAGACGGTATTGGTAAACGGCGGTGCGCCCTGCGTAATTGAAGTACAGGCCCCCACGGCAAAAGTGACATGCTCTTCGCAGGTGGGGTCAAAAGGATTGCCGTAGTTGTCATCGCCGCCGCCGTTATCGGAAGTAAGGTAAGCCGAGCGGCCGTTGGGCGCAATCAGCAACACATCGAGGTCGCCGGCCCAGCTATGGCGGATGGTGAGGTGTACTTCTTTTAAATAAACCTGCAAGCCCATCGCCCCGGGAGGCGCGTTATTTACCTGTATATGAAATTCGTTGGGTTGGTAATAGACGGCGTTTTCGGGGCAGTTGTTGTCTACAATAGGCAGATTGAGCTGGCAAGCAGAGGGGTTGCTCAGCAAGGGTATGCTTTGGGCGATTCCCCGGTTCGCTGCGGCTAATAACAATAAGACAATTACTAATAACAGGTGTGTCTTTTCTCGACAACTCATCAGACCATGCTTTTTAGGGATGAACGGTTATTGGGTAAAATAACGCATTATTCCTAAAACGTCCAAAGCAGGGCCGTTTATGATTTTGTATTTGTATTTATATTGACATGGAATGACAGGGAGGTGACGGCGGGGGAGTATCCTGGGAGGTGACAATTTTTCGACTGTACGACTGTAAGACTTTACGACTATATGATCATTGTTCGTACAGTCGTACAGTCCCAAAGTCGTACAGTCGTACAGTCGTACAGTCGCACAGTCCCAAAGTCGCAAAGTCGTACAGTCGTACAGTCATACAGTCGTACAGTCGTACAGTCCCAAAGTCCCCTACCTCCGCCACCTCACCGGTTGCTTCGCCGGGCAGTCTTCGCAAATACACTTGCCGTTCTGATCGATCTTCAGGACGACCAATTGCGGACAGCAATCCCTGATAAGTTCTTTTACCGTAAAATGAAGCGTATCAATCCGCTTTCCGGTTTGCAGGTAGGCGGTAAAGTGGGTTTTATCTTGCCAGCTAAGCGCCGATGGGTCGTTGAACAACACCCGGTAGGTATCGGCGGCTTGCGGCATCGGAAGCGTGACAATCGGCCCGTCCTCGTTCTTTTGGGTCGGCGAGCTAATTACCAGTGGAAGCTCCGGGCTGCGTTTGGAAGCTTTCCATTCAAAAACAAACGAAAACGGCTGTTCTTTAGCCGGCAGGCAGGGTGGGGGAGGGTCGCAGGGGTTTTTGGGCTGCTCGGGATGGGTGACCTGGGCGGTGCAGCTGTGGATGCCTAATTGGGTTACTGCGAAAATCAGGAATAATCTCATGTATGCCATGTTTGCTTTGTTTGAGTGTGGGAGGGAGAGAACCTAAGCTCCCTCCCTCTCTCCCTCTCACACTCCCCCCCTCAAATCTCTGTCATTTCCTAGTACTTCACCACCGCCTCATACCGGCGTTCTCCGTTGCATATCAGCTCGAGGATATACGTGCCGCTGCTGAGTTGGCGCAGGTCGTAATTGCGTTGGTGTTTGCCTTTGCCCAATAGCGAGCCGCTTTCCATATTGGTTACTTTCCGGCCGGTAATGTCGTACAGGGCGATAAATACCTGGTCATCGGCGGCCAGTTCAAAATTGAGGCGTAGCGAACCGTTTGTCGGATTGGGGAAGACTTCCAGTCCTTTACCAGGTTTTGGCTCGCCGAAGGGGTTCCATTTGAAACCCGCAACGGCTGCGCCGGGCAGTGTGCCGATATAAAATCCGGGTAGTCCGCGGTGGTTTACCAGGTAGGTCGGCGGAGCGGTGAGGCTCTCTACGCAAGGCGTGATGACGCCGTGGAATACCGACCGGTCGTCGCCGTCGCTGTGGAAGCGGTCTTGCAGGAGGATGAATTCCTGGGCCTGATACGTAATCGCTGCATCGTCAAAAATTTCTACTGACGAATAGATGCAGTTTTCGGAGGAATATGTGTTGGAGGGCGATTGTATGCCCGCAAACGTGGGGCAATTGAGGCATTCCCGGTTGCAGGCGCTGAAGAGGTCGGAACACCAGACGCTGCGGCCGAAAGTACCTGCATAGATTTTCCCCGTGGTATAATTGATGTCGAGTTCGCTGACGATTACGTTGGGCAGTTCGTTGCTGAACAAAATCCAGTCGGTCATCGTGTTGTCGCGATAGTACACGCCTACGTCCATCCCTACATACAACCCGTCGTTGCTGCCGTTTTGATATACGATGCAGTTGGCGGGGATATTGGGCAGGGTGCCGCTGATATTGTTCCAGGTGACGCCGCCGTCGGGAGAGAAAAAGACCTTATCGCCGGCCTGGAAACCCGCAGTCTGGTCGGTACGTTGCACGAAGCCGCCCAGCGTAATCCACACCCTATCCTGGTTATTAGGATCGACGGTGATATAGGTGATGATGTTATTGGCTACGGGTATCGTGCCGGTAATATTGTTCCAGTTGGTACCGCCGTCGGTAGTGCGGAAGAGAGCGGCGCCGGGGCTGTTATCAACGGCCACATAGATCACATTGCTGTTGGATGGCGCAAGTGTGATTTGAGAGCAGAGCCCGTTGCCGATCTGACCGTTGGAGATGTCGGTCCAGCTGCCGCCGTGGTCGGTGGAGCGCAATACGTCGGTATAACCGGCTAAAATGGCGTCGTTGGGCGGGTCGAAAGCATGGGGGGTAAGCCAGGCGCCGGTATCGTTGGGTGAGACCTCGGTAAAGGCGTTGGTGACATAGTTGTGCCGCCAGATGCGCCCGTTTTGGGTAGCGCCGAAGACGAAGTCGTCAGCTATGTCGATAGAGCATTCGAAGCCGTCGCCGCCTTCCCAGTGTTCGAGGTTGCCGAAACCGGCTCCGCTGTCCCTGTATTGGTTGAGGCCGTTGTCCTGGGTGCCGCCTACTACGTAATCGACCCCGCCATCGCTGAAGACGCCGATGCGGTAGTATTGGCTGATTTTCAGGCCCTGGGAAATATTTTGCCAGTCGTCGGCTTCATTGGTAGATATCCAAATGCCGCCGTCGCTGCCGGAATAGATGGTATTGCCGATGTACTCGATGGCGTGGACGTCGGCGTGGTTATAATCGCCGGCGCCGGCAGAGGCTTCATTCCAGTGGGCGGTGATGGCCCAGGTCTGGCCGCCGTCGAGCGAGCGCCAGCTATTGATGCCGCCCACGTGAACCTCGTTTTCGTCGGTAGGAGAGACGGCGATGCAGAGGTCGTAGCCTGCCTGTTGTCGGGTGTCCGTACCGCCGGTAGAGCCGTCGAGGATATTGGGCGTCGTAGAACGGGTGTTGAAGCAGGCGCCGCTATCGGTGGACCGGAAGACGCCGGTGAAAGTGCCTGCCATGGCGTTGCCCATGCCATCCAGCAGGTTGCCGCCGGCCAGCACGTACACGAAGTCGGGGTCGGCGGGGGTCACAGCCACGGCCATGCGAGAGCCCGAGGGTGTAGGCGCGCAGCCCAGGGTAGTATTGGGCGTCCAATTGAGGCCTCCGTCGAGTGAGCGGAAAAATGAATTTGGACCTACGGCGTACATCGTATCGGGGGTTCCTGGGCGGAATTCGATATCATAGATTCGCCCGCCGAGTTCTTGCGTCCAGGTGATACCGGCGTCTTGCGTGCGGTAAATACCATCGGTGGTGGCCGCGAAGAGGATGTTAGCATTCTCGGGATGCATCACCAGTTTATAGCCGTAGTTAAAGTCGAGGGTTCCCCAGCTCAGTCCGGTTTGGTACCAGGTGGCGCCGCCGTCGAGTGATTTGAGTACACCGAGCGAAGGATTGTCGGTGCCGTCGCCGTCGCCGGTGAGGATGTAGATTGTTCGGGATCCCATTGGCGAGCCGGGGTCGATAGCGATGCCGGAGACTCCGATGTTGGGCAGTCCGTCTGATAGGGGCGTCCAGAAAGTAGTATTAGGACTTCCGGGGTTCCAGCCGCCGGCGCTGGTGGTGCGCCAGAGGCCGCCGGCGGGTGTGCCGGCGTAGATAATATTGGCGTCGGCGGGGTCGAGCACGATGCAATTAACGCGCCCCAGGCCGCCATTGTGGCCACTGGTAATAATTTGGTATGCCTGGCCGCCGAGCGATTCCCATTCGCAGTCGAAATTCAGATCGGGTGGCTGTACGTAAGCCATCTGATACCGGGTAAATTCATCCAGCAAGCGCTTGGGCACATTTTGCAGCCGGCCGTATTCGTCGAGCCGCCTGGCGTTATAATATTCCCAGCGCTTAAACTGTTTGTATCCTGATCCGCGCCCTTTGTCTTTGTCGGCGTAGTAGGTTTCCACTTCTTTGCGTATTTCATGGAAAGACTTCTGGGCATTTTTTTCGATAATGGCCCGGTAAGCCTGTGCATGAGCGGAAGCGAAAGCCAGCAACAACAGGGCAATAATACCTGCTACTCTCATTTCATTCAGGTGTTTGGTGAATGATTAAAAAATGGGCTTCGCTTATCGCTTTTCTAATTGGCTTACTTTTTCTTTGAGTGCTGCATTTTCGGCCTTCAGCGCTTTGACCTCTTTGTCCATCTGTATCAGGTACAGGAATAGTTCTTCGATCTTTACCTGCTGATTAACGGCGTTTTCGGCCAGTTTGAGGCCTTCCTGTTCTACCTGGGCAGCCGATGGCATGCCGGGCAGGTG
>JAEUUQ010000340.1 GCA_016787505.1 Saprospiraceae bacterium
TTTTTGTACACCGTATCGAGATACTTCATCGCGTCGGCCTGGTTTTTGGTGCGGCGCAGCAGCAGCACGGGGGTTTTGCTGCCTTCGCCGAGGAAGATATTCTGGATGCGCAGGTTATCGAGTTTGTAGTACTTGCCGTTAAAGTCCGACACTTTAATTTTAGCGGCATTGAGGTCTACCTTTTCGTCTTTGAAGACGATAATAATATAGTGTGCGTCGTCGGGCTCAGGTTTGTAGCCTGAAGTTTCTTCTTTTTCCTTGCCGGGCAGGGCGGCGCCGGTAGCGCCGAGCAGGCGGAGGATTTCTTTAGCGCGTTTTTGCTCTTCCGATTCCGGATACATAGCTACTACGCGTTGCAGATCGCTGATATAGGCGTCTTTGCCTTGCAGGTTGCCGCTACACATAGCCATGAGCAGGGCATACTTGGGTTTGAGGGGGTGTTTGCCC
The DNA here is from genome assembly GCA_016787505.1 of Saprospiraceae bacterium. GTDB lineage: Bacteria > Bacteroidota > Bacteroidia > Chitinophagales > Saprospiraceae > JABWBR01. The sequence continues at coordinate 448 of JAEUUQ010000340.1, forward strand.
AGCAAAGATTCCATTGTATTGCGGCTGCGGTCGTAGGCATCGCGGTAATTACCGGTAGAAAAGAGGCTATAAATTTCGTCGTATTGGAGTGACTGTCGGCGTTCTTCGTCGAGGTATTTAGCGGCGAAATTGGGGTCCTTGAGAATTTTAGCGTAATTGGAGGTGGGATATTTGCCCACAATTTTATCAAAATACTCCTGAGCTTTGGCGCTATTGCCCATATCCGTATACGTGAGATAGAGGAAATACCAGGAGTCGAGTTCATAATTATTGCCGGGGTATCGTTCGTTGAGTTTTTCGAGTGACTCCACGGCTTTGTCGTAATTTTTGAGGCGGTCGCGATAGAGGGTTCCCAACGAGAACATAGCTTCGCGGATGAGGCGATTAGCTTCGTCTTTGTCGCCTTGCGTTACCGGCACGTTGCCGAGCAGGCGTTTGAGGTCGTCGTCGGTGAGAGAGCCGGCCGAGGCGACTTCTTCACTGGCTGCGATTTCTTCTGTTTCTACGGTGGTGCGTCGGTTGGCGCGGCGCCAGTCGTCTTCGAGGGTGCGCACGCCCCAGCGGCGGTCAAACTCGCGTTGGCCGCGTTTTACTGCACGTTCGTCGTAGGCAAAAAAGCTACTTTCTTTTTGAAGGGCGGGGCGCTGTCCGCTTTGTGTAGCTGCAACGACGTTGCCGGGCAGGTTTTTGGAGCCGGCTTTGCCTGGGATTTCCTTGCCTGTTGTTTGGCCGGCCATCGCTTTGCGCTGGGCTTCTTCCTGTTCTGCTTTGATGCGCAGGGCGAGTTCGCGTTTTTCTTTGTCGCTGAGCTCGCTAATGCGGAGCAGGCTGTCCTGCAGTTGAATAGTTTGCAGGTGCCGGGCAATATCGGTGAGGTTATTGCTGAGGCGGGTCACCTCGTCGTAGCGTTCGTCATTGGTGGCCAATACCTGCAGGGTACTGTCGTAATAAGCTTTAGCGGGCAGATAATCCTCATTTTCGTAAAACAGACGCGCCATAGTGAGATAGGCTTCTGCTTTTTGACTGCGGTTTTGGCGGCTATTTTTGAGCGACTGGGCCAGGTAAGCTATGGCTTGGTCGCGATTGCCTTCCTTGAGGGCTATTTCTGCCAGGGCGTAGTAAATCTGATCCTGGAATTCCAGGTTTTTGGAGTCTTTGAGTAATTTTTCGAGGTTGCGCACGGCTTCTTCGGCCGTACCTTTGCCGGCGCGGTAGCTGTTTTGCGCCATATTGAGTTTGGAGCTAAACTCCATTTCGTATACGGGGTTGAACTTTAATACGCGCTCGAAAGCGGCGTAGGCGCTTTCGGCGTTGCCCAATTGTTGGTGGAGTTGGGCGGCGATAAAAGTATAGCGGGCCTTGTCGGCGCGTTTGTCGGCCAGTTCGGCGGCTTTTTCGAGCTGCACCACGGCTTGCGACGGCATTTTGCGCTTGATGTAATAATACGCTTTAGCTGCAGATGCTTCCCGGCGCACGTCGTTAAACGTTTTGGGATCTTCTTCCAGTTGGGTGAGCATGCGAAAAGCTTCGTCGTATTTATCGCGTTCTATCAGCGTACGGGCCAGCCACAGTTGAATTTCCTGGTAGGCGGGGCGGTGTTTCATGAAGTACCCGTCGGGGTCGGCCTTGCCGCCGGGGGTACTGCTCTCGGTCAGGCTGATCAATCCAGCCTCTGCGGGCGTGGGAGTGGGTTCTTCCGTTTTTTCTACGGGTTTTTCTTCTTCTTTGGTGGTGGTTGGCTTTTTAGCCGGCGTTTTTTTCTTGCTACTGCTACTGCTTTTTTTCTTTTTCTTGATCTGTTTGTTGTATTCCTTGCGTTTTTTGGCCTGTTCTTTTGCGCTCAATTTTTCTTCGCCGCTATCGTCAGAACTGGAAGCCTCACTCTTTTTTTTGCTGCTGCTTTTGGGTTTAGAGCTTGCTTTTGAAGAAGAACCGGCTTTTGAGCTTTTTTTCTTTTTGACTTTAGATGGATTGAATTCATCGGCAGAAAAGCGCAGCGTTTCTTCGGCGGTTTCGTAGTCTTGTTTGTAGAATTGGGCCTTACCCACCAGCAAATAGCAATCGTCGGTCCAGTCGCTGCGGCGGTGCAGGTTGACCACGACGGTCACCTTTTTCATTGCCACGTCCAGGTCACCGGCAACGGCTTGCGGATTGTCGGCTGCGATGTATTTGTACATGGGCAGCAGCTTGCTGTAATTATCCTGGTGCTGGCCCTCGAGCGTGAGTACGCTTGCCTGCATCAATTCATCGGCATTAAAATAGCCGTTATAATGGGCCGTTGTATTGTGATAGGCCTTTCCTAAAAGCGACATATCGCCTTTGCGCTTCTGCGTAGTACACCCGGATAGGGCGATAATCGCCGGCAAAATCCATATTATGAGGTAAAACCGCTTCAAAACCGTTTGTGTTTTTGTTGAAAAAAGGTTAAAAGGCCGCTTCAAAGACCCGGCACTGTTCATAAACGCTTATCTTTGTGGCGATTTGAAACCGCAAAGTTATTTTATTTATCTCTACACTACAAATCGCAGTTAGGGCATTAATAGTATACAACAGCGTATAATTAACGTACCAAGATGTCGCAAGGAGCAGATTACGGCGCCAAAAGTCGCTGGCAACGCATACAGGAACAACTCAGCCATACTTATCGCCTGATTATCAGGAATGATGAGACGCTCAAGGAAGTGGGGTCCTATAAACTTACCTTGCTCAATACCTATATCTTATTGAGCAGTGTGCTGGTGGTTACCGTGCTGCTTGGCATTTTCCTCGTTTCTTTCACGCCGCTTAGACGCTATGTGCCGGGTTACGGCAGCGGAATGAGCAGCAATAGCGAGCTGATGGCGCTCTATCGCCAGGTAGAAGACCTGGAAGAAGAGCTGGAAGCCACGCGTAAATACTCCGACAACGTACGCCGTTTATTGGTGGGCGACGTGCAGACCGCCGACGAGGTGCCTCAGTCGGTAAGCGCGCCGGTGGATACGATGAAGGAAAAAAAGCCGTCGGCAGCCGAACAGCAATTGCGCAAAGAAGTAGCCCTCGAAGAAGTGGGCGAGGTAGCCAAAAATACGCTGTCGAGCAGCAATTACGTGTCGCGCGATATGCCGCTCGAACAAATGTATTTCATCGCTCCGGTATCAGGCGAAATCAGCGCCGCTTTTGGATATGACAAACACCACTTCGGCATTGATGTGCTCGCACCCAAAAATACAGCCATCAAAGCCGCCCTCGACGGCTATGTGTTTTTGTCGGATTGGATCCAGGAAACCGGCTTTACTATCGGCATACAACACGCCAATAATGTCATTACTTTTTATAAACACAATTCGGTATTGCTCAAAAAAGTAGGCAGCTTCGTCAAAGCCGGTGAAGCCGTAGCCATCATAGGCAATACTGGCGAATTATCCAGCGGGCCTCACCTGCATTTCGAATTGTGGTTTAAAGGCAAACCCGTAGACCCTGCCGATTATATAAGCTTTTAGAGCTTGTGCAGGTTTATTAACTTTGCCCGCTCATCATAACCATTCAAACGAAAAAGACACATATGGAAAATGCGGAAAATCAGTCCGGACTTCATGAAGCATTTAACGACAAAGGAGAGCGAATCAGCCCGGTTTTACCCGAATCAGTAAAAAATTTCCTCATCGATATAGACGGCACGATTTGCGACGATATCCCCAACGAAGAACCCGAGCGCATGCTCACCGTGCTGCCCTATCCCGATGC
>JAEUUQ010000371.1 GCA_016787505.1 Saprospiraceae bacterium
GGCTGAGCGCAACCGCTTATCGAAAGAAGTAGGCGACTTGATGAAGCAGGGACGCAAAGACGATGCCGAGCAGCACAAAGCCAGGGTTGCCGAACTCAAAGAGTTGGCAGCTATGCTGGAGGACAAGATGAACCAGGCCAAGGAAGCGCTCGAACAATTGCTTTACAAGGTGCCCAACATCCCCCACGAGTCGGTACCTCCGGGGGTGTCAGCCGATGACAACGAAGTTTTTAAACCCTGGCGGGAGGCGCTTCCCGTTATGGCGGAAGACGCTCTGCCGCACTGGGAATTGGCAAAACAATACCAGCTTTTCGACCTCGAACTGGGCGTTAAACTCACCGGCTCAGGTTTCCCCGTTTATCGCGGGAAAGGCGCCAGGCTGGAGCGCGCGTTGATCAACTTCTTTCTCGACGAGGCCACAGGGGCCGGCTATGAAGAAATTATGCCGCCGCTGATGGTAAATGAAGACACCGCCAGGGCAACCGGTCAGCTTCCCGACAAAGAAGCGCAGATGTACTACGTGGAGCGCGACAATTTGTATCTCATCCCTACCGCAGAAGTACCGCTGACCAATATTTACCGCGATATCATTCTTGACGAAAGCGATTTTCCTATCAAATTAACGGGGTATACGCCTTGTTTTCGCCGCGAGGCGGGTTCTTACGGCGCGCACGTGAGGGGGCTCAATCGCGTCCACCAGTTTGATAAAATAGAGATTGTTCAAATTCAACACCCCGATAAATCGTACGAGACGCTTCACCAAATGCTCGATCATGTGTCGGGGGTTTTGGATAAGCTCGAATTGCCCTATCGCATTTTGCGACTTTGCGGCGGCGACATGGGCTTCACCTCTGCGCTCACCTATGATTTTGAGGTGTACTCTGCTGCTCAGCAGCGTTGGCTGGAGGTGAGCTCGGTATCAAATTTTGAGACCTACCAGTCTAATCGCCTGAGGTTGCGCTTCCGCGACGGCAAAGGCACCCGGCTCGCGCATACGCTCAACGGCAGTGCGCTTGCATTGGCTCGTATAGTAGCTGCATTGTTGGAAAACAACCAAACGCCCGAAGGAATTGTTATACCCAAAGTATTACAGCCTTATACAGGCTTTGCTATTATATGATGAAACTGTTTAGTGCATGCGCAGTTTAGCTAAACCCTATTAAACAGTTACTACTTATTAATTAAATAATTTTTTGCACTATGATGGTGTATATTGTTTTAACGGTTCTTTTTTCAGTCGCCGGCATGGTAGTCAGCGGGCGCTTAAAGAGCAAGTTTGCCCACTATAGCCAGTTTATGCTCCGCAACGGCATGAGTGGCCGCGAAGTAGCCGAGGCTATGCTGCGCCACTATAATATCAGCGATGTGGAGGTGGAAGAACACGCCGGCTTTTTGTCGGACCATTACGATCCGCTGCACAAACGGGTGCGGTTGAGCCCCGATGTGTTTCACGGCCGCAGCATTTCTGCTGCAGCGGTTGCCGCCCACGAGTGCGGCCATGCCGTGCAGCACGCTAATGCATATGTCTGGTTGCAGTTTCGCTCGGCTATCGTGCCGGTAGTTAGTGTAGCGGCTAATTTGCAACAGTATTTGCTCATGGCTGCACTGGGCATGTTCGGCTTCAACGGCAACTCCACCATTTTGCTCATTACAATCGCAGCTTTTGCCATTACCACCTTTTTTAGTGTGGTCACTTTGCCGGTTGAATTTGACGCCAGCCGCCGTGCCTTGGTTTGGCTCGACCAGTCGGGAGTAGCCCGCAATGCCGAATACGACGGCGCCAAAGATGCCCTGTGGTGGGCTGCTATGACTTACGTGGTAGCCGCGCTGGCCGCATTTGCCACCCTGCTATACCTGATTATGCGCTATATGGGCGCCAATCGCGATTAAACAGCTACTTTTAAACGCTTGAATTATATGCTGCAGGAAGAAGTTATTAACATGCTTAAAGGCGCCGAAGACGCCATGAAACACGCGCTCGAACATCTGGAGAACGAACTGGTGAAGGTTAGAACCGGTAAAGCCTCTCCCGCGATGTTGGGCAGCGTAATGGTCAACTATTACGGATCGCCCGCTCCGCTTGGGCAAATAGCTAACGTGAGCGTATCGGATTCGAGAACGCTGATTATCCAACCCTGGGAAAAAAATATGCTGGCCCCTATCGAAAGGGCTATCATGGAAGCCAACCTCGGCTTTACTCCCGGCAACGACGGCGAAGTGATACGCATCAATATTCCTCCCCTCACGGAAGAACGCCGCAAAGAAATGGTCAAAAAGGCCAAATCGCTGGGCGAAGACGCCAAGGTGAGCGTGCGTAGCGCCCGTCACAAAGCCATGGATGGTTTCAAAAAATTGGTTAAAGACGGCCTGCCCGAAGATACGGGCAAAAAGAAGGAGATCGAAGTACAAGCACTCACCGACAAATACATCAAGATGGTAGATCACATGCTTGAGGTGAAAGAAAAGGATATTATGACGGTTTAATCCTCTTTACCGGTCAGACCGTTTGAAACGGTCTGACCGGTAGACCCGGCGGTCCGACCGGTAGGTAAAAAGCGCGGTATGCGCTTTTGTACTTCGGCGTAATCAGCGCGGCGCGCCAGCATATGTTTTTCCATCATGGGTATGCTGATGAACAGAAATAGTGCCGTAATGCATACGGCGCCTGCTCCGACCCACCATTGCGCGGGTTGCGCTGCAATTCCCATAATCGCCAACCCCCACCAAAAAGATACTTCTCCCAAATAGTTAGGATGGCGCGACATGCCCCAGACGCCACCGGTAAAAGTCTTTCCAGCAGGACGATTTGGGTCTTTTACGTATCTGTTGAGTTGATTATCGGCTGTGGCCTCTAATAAAATAGCGCTACATGCCAACATAAATCCGGCGATGTCTAAAAAGTGAACCGGCTTACCGGGCTCACTCATCATAGTGAATAAAGGAAGGCAGCCTAAAAAAACGAGCACCGTTGGCATGAGGTGAATACCCAAAAAACTGACTAGCCAATACGCCCTGCCGTTCTTTTGCTGCAGGTCTACATAGCGCCAGTCCTGATGCGACAACCCGCGCCAATTGCGCGCCCAATTCCAGGTGAGCCTGGCGCCCCACCATAATACCAGCAACATAGCAGCAATGCCGCGCAGGTGGTCGGCGCCGCTATCCCAGCCCCAAACCAAAAGAAAAGCGGCAATAAAAATGGGAATGACGCTCCAGTACGGGTCGTAAAAACTCGAATTGTCAAAACGCAAGCTAAAGGCAAAGACCACTACGGTAGCTACTACGTCGGCAACGGCTACCGCCGTAATAAGATGGCCGCCGGTTTGGGAATAGGCGACCGTCCCGGCCCAATAACCTAGCGCACAAGCACAGAGGTAGCTGATTATTAGCCAAAAATAAGCGGTAGAAAGCGATCCCTGATTGGTAGGTTTCATGGTTGGGTGTTTACTTTGGCGACCAAAATAGGGAAAATTGTAAAATTCAGCTACGCTCAGCAAACGCATTAAAAAAAAGGAAACCCGTAATTTGGCAATTTTCAAAATACTTGTACCTTTGCCTGACTTTTTGAAAACGAGAGCTAAAAGCTAGTAAGGATGAAAAGGACCTACCAACCTTCGAGAAGGAAACGCGCCAACAAGCATGGATTCAGAGCGCGTATGAGCAGCAAGAACGGCCGCAAGGTGTTGGCCCGTCGTCGTGCAAATGGCCGAGCGCGCCTCACTGTTTCTGACGAGAAACGCCTGAAATAATACCTCCTCGCTACGTAGCGATGGGCATCACGCCCATCGCAACAAAGCAGTTTTATTCCACTTCCTCCTTAAGGCTAACCTGGCAGTAAGCAATCATTGTAAATTGTCGCCTCGCAATTTCCGGAACCTCTTCCTGGCCTCTACGGCAAACGTACTGCCCGAATAATCGATAAACAATTTTTCGTACAAGGTTTTCGCTTTTTCGATATCGCTCAACTGGTATTCGTTGAGCTCTGCCAGTTCGAATATGGCGTTATCGGCGCGGATATCAGTGGGATACGTGTCGATGATGCGTTGGAGCATCTGGGCTGACTGCTGGAAATCGCGGCGTTTGGTGAAAATCCTGGATTTCAGGTACCATACGTCGTCTTCCAGGGCGTGATTGGGAAAAGCTAACAGCAGGCTATCGAGTAGTGTAAAGGCGTCATCAAAGCGATTCTGAAATACAAGCAGATCAGCCTGGGCGTATTTTTCGAGGGCTGTGGCGGTGCTGTCTAAGCCCAGGTTATCCATAATAAAAATGGAGAGGTCGAGAGCATCGTTGGCGATGAGTTTGGAGGTAGAGGCTTTCAAAACTTCAAATTGCGCCTGCGCCCATTGAAAATCGCCGGAATAATACGACAATTTGGCGTTGCGAAAACGGGCTTCATGGCCTAATATATCTTCCTGAAAAGCCTTATCCACCTGTGAATACAACAGCGTAGCCTCCCAAGGGTCGTCTTTGATAAGGTAATAATCGCCCAAGCTGAGTTTGCCCCGGGCCTGAATCACGCGGTCGATGCCGGGATACTCGATCATTTGAGTCAACATCAATACGGCCTTATCTATATCATTGATATACAGCGCTTCAAGTTCTGCCATTTCCAGCACGATAGAAGCGGTAAGTTTGGAACGGCCAAATTCATTGAGAAAAGAATCGTACTGCATTTCGAGCTTGCGCAGATCCTCGATGGTATAACTATAACCCGCTACCAGTTTATTCCTTCTGCTGCGCAAGGCGCCCCTCTTTGCGTCAATATAAAAAGAAGAATTGATTCCTTTTTCTTTTACGACGTATTCAAAAGCTTCGATAGCGGCGTCGTAATCCTGTTCGTTATAGGCTATTTCTGCCAGTCGGAACACCCGGCCGCCGTTTTCATCCAAGCGGCGGTCAAGGGCTCTGGCCTGGCGGAAAGCGTTTTTGTAGTCTTTGCGCTGAATAAAAACCCAGGTAAGGAGTTCGACGTATTGAACGGCGTTTTCGTCAGTTTGCAAGCGGGTATAGAGTTGCGCCTGTAATTCTTTGAAATCTTCGGGCATCAGGTAGCGCTGGAAGATAGTTTTGAGGTTATTGAGCCGTTCGGGGCTATCGTCGAGGCTATTGAGGTACTGTTCCACCATGCGGGGTATATCGCCTTTGCGGCGGTACAGATCGCCCAGGTTGTATGCAAAGAGTTGGTTATCTTTTAACAACTCGGCGCCTTTTTCGTAAGAAGCGATGGCCTGGTCGTATTTCATCGAGTTGGCAAACATATTGGCCAGTCTGATGATCGAATACTGATCGGGGGTAAGGCGTTCGATGGCATACAGGTACTGCTTGTCGGCTTCCTCCTGACGATCCTGTCTTTCCAGGAGTTTGCCATAGGTTACATACAGGCTGCCATTGGCGGGGTCTTTCCTGATTTGTTTTACCAATTCCTGTTCGGCCTTATCGTAGGAAGACAATTCAATCAGGCAATCGATGTAGCTATTAAAAAAATAGTCGTTTTGCTCATTGACTCTAAATAATTTTTCGAACAGGACGGCGGCTTTTTCGTATTCGCCATCCTGAAAATACTGCTGTGCCAGCCTGGCATCCTGGGCAAAAATGGCGCCGGTTACACCTCCCCACAAGGCGAGTAAGATCAAAAAGCGTTTCATGCGGGTAACATTTGAGTAAAAGCTAAAAAGCATATTGCTGTGTATAAAAACGTCGACTTTTGGCAAAAGTTGCATATATAAAAACAGGAGTCATCTCGGATTGGACTCCGGGATGACTCCTGTTTTATTGCGAATAATACAATCTGTTATTCCAGCTTGAAGCGTACGGGTAGGTTGAACTGCACGCGTACCGGGCGTCCGCGTTGTTTGCCGGGCAACCACTTGATGCCTTCGGAGTTCATCATATTGACTACGCGCATTGCTTCCTGGCCGCACTGGGCGCCGATATCGCGCACCACTTTGACGTCGGTAACGGTGCCGTCTTTCTCGACAACGAAAGTAATTACAGCCGTACCTTCTACGCCGTTTTCACGGGCGATGGCGGGATACTTGATATTTTTATAAATAAATTCAAGCATCTTTTTGTCGGCGCATTTTTTCTTCTCATCGGCGTTCGGCTGGTCTTCGCAACCTGGGAATCGAGGCATTTCTTCCACCACGCGGAAAATCTCCTCTTCCTCTTTTGCAGGCGGAGGGGGAGGTGGTGGCGGTGGCGGTGGCGCTTCGTGTTTGGGAGCGGGAGGCGCCACAATTTCGCTTTCCTGGGTGATCTCCTGGCTTACAAAGTCAGGTTGATCTTCCACGATAAGTTCATCGGGAACTGCCTGAATGACAGGAGGTGGCGGTGGTGGCGGTGGTGGCGGTGGTTCAGAAGTCCGAGGGGGTTCTACCTCTATTTCCTCTTCCAGTGTTTCGAGGTATTGAGAAACGTCAATCGTTTTATCATACTTCGTCCACGCAAAAGCCATTACAGTAAGCGCTAGCGCCAGCATGCGACCCAAATTGAGGAAAGTAACCCTCCAGCGGAAAATATCTGCTTCGGGATACTTGTTTCTTGAGTCCAACTGAAAGCCACTCGGCCTATCTGAATGCAGACCTTCCTCATGCTGTTTGGCGAATTTGTTGAAATGCGATTTCATTAACAGTATTACAACTGCAATGAGAAAAAGCGCTAACACTACGCCAATCATGAAAGTTGTCCCGGTAATTTCGAAGCTCAAGTTAGACAGCATATGGACAAAATTTGTGGGTAATAGATAATATCAATGTAATAGATGTGCCGTTTTTGCTTTTTGGCGTATGCGGCAAAAAAAAAATTATTTTACCATGGCTTCGTAGGCGGCAGCATCGAGTAATGCCGTCAATTCAGCGCGGTCTGTCATTTCAATTTTCACGATCCAGCCATCTCCATAAGGATCGCGATTGACCAATGTGGGGTCGTCACCGCCTGATTCGGCTAATTTGGCGTTGAATTCCAAAATTTTACCAGAAACGGGCATCAGCAGATCGGAAGTGGTTTTTACGGCTTCTACCGTGCCGAAGATTTCGCCGGCGGAAAGGGTATCGCCCACGGTTTCTACTTCGACATACACCAGCTCGTCCAGTTCATGCTGGGCAAAATCGGTAATACCTACATACGCGATATGGCTGCCCTCTTCGGCGCGAATCCACTCGTGATCTTCAGTATAAAGCAGGTTAGATGGAAAAAGCATATCAACAATTTGGATAGTGTCGTTACAAATAAAACGATAGCGGCCCAAGTTAGGGCCGCTCAAAAATAAATATTTTTTGTTAAGTGGCGAATGATCACTCTTTTTTTCGCTATTCTAAAAATACGCCGCGATTACGAGACAGCCGTTTGCTGTTGTTTTTTGGCTAAAAACTGCTGTGCCCATTCGGTTGTAATCGACTTGGGTCGTTCGAGGGGCAAGCCCATAGCACGCGCCCAACAGGTAGCGGCCAACACACCTAAAGCGCGAGACACGCCGAACATCACCGTGTAATAGTCGTATTCTGTAAGGCCGTAATGCACGAGTAGCGCCCCCGAGTGGGCATCTACATTAGGCCAGGGGTTTTTCACTTTGCCCAGGCTTTCGAGAATTGGCGGCACTATTTCAAAAACCTGCCACACCACGCGCACAATATCGCTATTGGGAATATGGGCTTCTGCAAATTCTTTTTGGGCCATAAAGCGCGGGTCGGGGCGGCGCAGCACGGCATGGCCGTAGCCCGGAATAACCTGACCGCTGGACAGCGTATTGCGCACGTATTCGGCCAGTTGTTCATCCGTGGGAGTACGCGTGCCCAATTCATCGAGCATGCTGAAAATCCAACGGATCACTTCCTGGTTGGCGAGCCCGTGCAGGGGGCCTGCCAGGGCGCCCATGGCGGCGGCAAATGAAAGATATACATCGCTCAAGGTAGAGCCCACCAGGTGCATCGTATGTGCGGAGGCATTACCTCCTTCGTGGTCGGCGTGGATAGTGAGATAAAGCCGCATGAGTTCTTTGAATTCCTCACCGGGAACACCCAGCATGTGGGCATAGTTGGCGCCCCAGTCGAGCGAAGGATCGGGGGCGATATGCTTGCCGTCGTGAAAAGAACGCCGGTAAATATACGCAGCTACCCGAGGCAGTCCTGCCAGCAGATTCATCGTATCCTCGTAAGTGGGGTCCCAATATTCTGCTTTATTGAGGCCTTCGTCGTAGCGTTTGGCAAAATTACTCGACGTTTGCATGGCGGAGATAGCAGCGATAAACTGCGTCATGGGGTGCGTATCTACCGGCAGGCTGTCGAGCATGGCAAATACGTGGTCGGGCACCCGGCTGCGCTTGCGCCATTCGGCAGACAGCCAATCCACTTGTTCCGCAGTAGGGATTTCACCCACCATCATCAGCCAGAAAAGTCCTTCGGGTTTGGGTTCAGAGCCTCCCGGGCTTTTAGGTAATAATTCCTTGAGTTGGGTAATGGAATATCCTCTAAACCGGATGCCTTCCATTGGGTCGAGTTCGGAAGTTTCCCATACCATCATACGGATATTGCGGGCGCCGCCGTAAATTTGGTCGAGGGTGACCGATTCCACTACCGTATCGCCGTGTTCTTTGAGCATGGCTTTGACCTTGATGCGCAGGTCGGCGGCTTTTTGTGCAAATTGTTGCTTTAAGGGATCCATTCGGATGCACTTTATTTGGTTAAAGTATAGCTATTGCTCGTTTGTTTAGCGCCCTAAATTTAGGCTTTATTGCTTGTAAATCCGCTTTTTTACCGACGGTATTCTGCAAAAAACAAAAGGGCGTTTCTTATTATCGAAACGCCCTTTTGAGTAGGTATGTTTAACAAATTGCCAGTTTAATTCGCATCAACCACGCGCCCCGAGCCGGTGATCGTAACATCGAGGGTGGGATCGCCCTTGAAGAACACATCGCCGCTGCCGGTAATGCGCACGATAAGTAATTCACTTACAAAAACTTCTACGTCTCCACTTCCGCTAATATTGATATCGGCGGTGCGCAGGGCAAGGTCAAAAGCCCTGAGGTCGCCCGAGCCCGATACGTTCAGGTCGAGTTCGTCGGCAAGGCCCTGAAGCAAGAGCGTGCCCGAACCGGAAATACGGGAGCTGATATCGTCGGCTTCGAGTGCGAGGTCCATATCGCCTGACCCGGAGATATCCAAATCAATATCGTCTACGAGCAGCGTATTTTCGCTGATAATTTCGCCCGAACCCGATATTTTTAAACTGGTTACATCCGGCATTGTGATGAATACGTTGAGTTCTCCTACATCGCGCGTACAGCGGTCGATTTCAATTCTCCACACGCCGCTGTGTACGTCGCGTTCCAGCTCGTCGATGATATTCTGTTTGCCTTCCACGGTCACTTCAAAGTCGTCGCCTTGGCGGACAAATACCTTGGCAGACATCCTAAGGTCAATTCCGGTAAAGGCGGGTACGGTAATTGTTTCGCTGACAATGGGCCCACTGCCGTTTATACAACCGAAGATGTTTTCGTCGTCATCAAAGTCGATAAAACAGCCAGGGCTGAGCGTCAGCGCAAACACACTAATGAAGGCTAAAAATAGCCATTGGATACGTTTCATAATGGATTGATTTTTTGATTTGCTAATTTGCTGATGTGCTAATTTGCTGATTTGCTGATTTGCTGATGTGCTGATGTGCTGATTTGCTGATGTGCTGATTAATATAAATAACTACCACTTATCTTAACATATTAATTATCAGCACATCAGCACATCAGCACATTAACCCATCAGCACATTAACCCATCAGCACATTAAAACTACCATCGCCTAGAGCCGAACCAACCGATGCGGAAAGTAAGGCCGGTAAACCAGCCGCTAAAATCTTTGTCGGTATAGCCGCGAGCTTCGTTGGAGCCGTTGACCAGGCGGTAGCCGGCGGTGCCTGCTACGCGAAACCAGCGGGTAACGTTGAGTTCTACGCCGAGTTCGGGGGTAAACACGAAGATGCGATCGACATCCTGGACGTCATTTTCGAGTTCTATGTCGAGGCCGCCCCAGCCGATACGCGTGCTGCCGTAAAGGTGAATAACCTTATGAGGCCGGAAAGTACCGCCCAGCCAGAAGCCGCCGTGGCCGATTTCCGCCACTTTTACATCGCCGTCTTCGAAAAGTTTGTTAAAATCAACGCTGCCCATGCCGTAGCCGCCCACAAATGCGCTGCCGATAACCAAGCCGCCGCCGCCGCCTACCGAGGTGCTGATCTGGTTGTTAATACCTATTTCGACTATGGGCGCGGCAAAGCCGCCTTTAACACGGGCATTGTTAAATAAGGTTTCATGTTGTGCCTGCGCATTTGCCTGCAACCAGAAACCGAGGAACAGAAGGATGATTACTTTTTTCATAATAA
>JAEUUQ010000378.1 GCA_016787505.1 Saprospiraceae bacterium
CAGATGTTTGATTTGCAAAAAGCTATCGAGCAAAACGATTACGAAACGGCTGCCATTACCGCTCACGGACTAAAAACCCAATGCCGTTATGTAGGTTTAGATGAACTTGCACAGCGATTTGCACAAATCGAGCAATTCCCGGGCTCAGCGCAGGTTCCTGAGTGGATTGAGCAACTAGAAGGGGAGGTCAGGGAAATATTGACGCATTTAGACTAGCTGAGGCTCAATCAAACCAGCGCCATATCAATACGCCGGCGCAGCAGGTCAGTAGCTGTAATGCGCACGCGCACCAGGTCGCCAACCTTGTAAACCTTGCCCGAGCGCATGCCGCGCATGTGAAGTCTGCTGCCACCGGTATCGAAAGGTTCGTTGAGGGTATCGAAGCCCACCATGCCTTCGCAGCGGGTTTCTTTGAGCTCCACGAAAAACCCGCGTTCGGTGATGCCGGTGATAAAACCGTCGAAGTCGTCGCCGATGTGTTTTTCCATGAATTCCGCTTGCTTGAATTTCACCGATTCGCGCTCGGCGTCCATGGCGCGGCGCTCCATGCGGGAAATATGCTGGCATTGTTCTTCCAGCTTGTCTTGTTTGGTGCGCCAGGTTTCATCGCCGAGGTTGCGTTCGAGGATGCGGTGCGCCAAAACGTCTGAAAATCGGCGGATGGGCGAAGTGAAATGGGTATAGTGGTCGAAGCCCAGGCCGTAGTGACCTATGTTGTCGGTAGAATAAATGGCTTTGGCCATCGTGCGAATGGCGATAGGTTCCAGCATCTTCAGGGCCGGGTCGTTTTGCGCGGCTTCTACCAGTCGGTTGAACGAGCGACCAATATCTTTTGGCGTGCTGATATTCATTTCGAAACCCAGTTCGCGGGCAAAAAGCGCAAATTCGGCCACTTTGTCGGGATTGGGTTCGTCATGTACGCGGTAGACAAAGGGGATATCCTGTTCCTGGGCAATTCCCTTGCGGGCAATATGCGTGGCCACTTCGCGGTTGGCCAGCAGCATAAAGTCTTCGATGAGCATGTGCGATTCTTTGCGCTCTTTCACGTACACTTCTACCGGGGCGCCCGATTCATCAAGGCGGAACTGCACTTCTTCCGTTTCGAAATTGATCGATCCTTTTTTAAAGCGCTGGTGGCGCAATTTAACGGCGAGTTTATTGAGCTGTTTGAGTTCGGCGGCAAAGTCGCCTTCGCCGGCATCCAATATCTGCTGCACTTCGTCGTAAGAAAAGCGGCGCTTAGAATGGATGATCGTGCGGCCGAACCAATGGCTGACAATTTTGTCGTCTTTGTCAAATTCAAAGATAGCCGAAAAGGTGAGTTTGTCTTCCAGTGGGCGCAGCGAACAGAGTTCGTTCGACAATCGCTCGGGCAACATAGGCAACACGCGGTCTACAAGGTAAACCGAGGTTGATCTTTTATAGGCCTCGCGGTCGAGCGGCGTACCCGGGCGCACATAATGCGATACGTCGGCGATGTGTACGCCTATTTCGCAGTGGCCATTTTCGCGATAGCGAATAGAAAGCGCGTCGTCAAAATCTTTAGCATTTTCGGGGTCGATGGTAAAGGTAGTCACTTCTCTCAAGTCGAGCCGGCGGGCGATTTCTTCTTCCGGGATCCCTCCCGGTAGTTTTTCCGACTCCTCCATTGCGTCGTCGGGGAAATCCAGATTAAAACCGTTGTTGATGAGGATGGCCTTCATCTCGATATCATGCGAGCCGGCGGCGCCCAGCACGGTAGTAATAATGCCCTGTGGGGTGTCAGTCCACTTTACCACTTTCACCACTACCTTGTCGCCTTCGTTGGCGCCTTTTGTATCTTCGAGGGGCACCAGGATGTCTACAGGCACGTAAATACTATCGGGCACTACGATGGCATAGCGGGGATATAACCAGAGCGTACCCAGGAAATGCTCTGTAGCCCGTTCGAGCACTGAAACAACTTCGCCTTCGGCTCGATTGCGGCCGCGCAGGGTCCACACGCGCAATTGTACGTGGTCGCCGTGCAAGGCCGTATTCATATATTTGGCGGAGACGTGCACGTCCTGGTCAAATCCGTCGATGGTCACGTAGGCGTCGCCCGTGCGGGTCATGTCCACATAACCGGAATAGACGCTTTTGCCGTCGGAGGCAACGGGTGGAATATCGGAGCGTTTGATTTTGAATTTATAATCGGGTAGGCCGGAGAGGTGTCCTTCTTCTACGAGTTTTCCGAGGGCTGACAGTACCGAGTCTCTGGTGTTGTCTACGTTCAGTTTTTTGGCTACTTGTTTGGGGTTGAGTTGTTTTTTGGGATTTGCTCTGAACATTTTAAGGATTTCGCGCTGCAAGGCCTTTGCGGGCAGCTTTTTGTCCTTAATCCTTGTTTTTTTGTGTTTTGTCATGCAATTAATACAATGATTTTATCAAAATAGTTCCTAGGAAGGGTGAACGGCGAGCGTTCACCGTACAGACAAGTCGCAAAGTCGAGATGTCACCTTCCCTCGTGCCTCGGGAAGATTACCTCTTCGTACAGTCGTATAGTCGTATAGTCGCAAAGTCACATATGTATGGCCCGGTTATCCGTAGCGGCCAGGGCGGCTTCTCTGAAAGCCTCCGTATACGTGGGGTGAGCGTGGCTCATGCGGGCGGCGTCTTCGGCAGAAGCGCGGAACTCCATGAGCGCCACGGCTTCGGCGATCATATCAGCGGCGCGGGGGCCTACCATGTGTACGCCCAGTATTTCGTCGGTAGTAGCGTGGGCCAATACCTTCACCATGCCGTCCACATCCATACTGGCACGGGCGCGGCCAAGGGCTTTGAAGGGGAATTTACCCGTTTTGTAGGGGATGCTTTCCGCTTTGAGTTGTTCCTCGGTGCGGCCTACGCCCGCCACTTCCGGCCAGGTATACACCACGCCGGGAATGAGGTTGTAGTCGATATGCGGTTTTTGGCCGGCGATCGTCTCGGCTACAAAAACGCCTTCTTCTTCGGCTTTGTGGGCCAGCATAGCGCCTTTGATCACGTCGCCGATGGCATAAATGCCCTTTACGTTCGTTTGGAGGTGTTCGTCTACTTCGATGCGGCCTTTGTCATCGGTTTTTACGCCGGCATTTTCGAGGGCTAAGCCATCGGTATAAGGCCGGCGGCCGATAGCCACCAGGCAATAGTCGGCTTCGAGGGTGAATTTGTCTTCGCTATCGCGTTTTTGTACTTCCACCAATACCTTTTTGCCTTTAGTCTGCACGCCGGTCACCGCATGCCCGAGGTGGAACTGCATGCCCAGTTTTTTGAGCGAGCGGGTGAGTTCTTTGCTGCAATCGGTATCCATGCCGGGAATAATGCGGTCGAGGAATTCCACCACATCGATTTTCGTGCCGAGTCGGGCGAAGACGGAGCCCAGTTCGAGGCCGATGACACCTCCGCCGATGACGACCATGCTTTTCGGAACCTGGCCGATCTGGAGGGCTTCGGTAGAGGTGATAACCCTTTTTTTGTCGTATTGAAATATTGCAGGCGTGATCGGTTTGGAGCCGGTGGCGATGATTACACGGGCGGCATCTATTTCGGTAGTGGTTCCATCGGCTTTGGCTATGCGGATGCGCGTAGGCGACACAAAAGAGCCGTGGCCGGTGAATACGTCGATTTTATTTTTTTTCATTAAAAAATCGAGTCCTTTCACCGTTTGGTCCACCACTTCATTTTTGCGCTGAACCATCTGCTTCATGTTCACCGACAGCCCTTTTACATCGATGCCGTGTTGGGTGAATTTTTCGGCGGCATTGTGGTAGTGCTCCGAGGAGTCGAGTAGTGCTTTGGAGGGAATACAGCCTACATTGAGACAAGTGCCTCCCAAGGTGTTATAGCGCTCGATGATAGCCGTTTTCAGGCCAAGCTGTGCAGCTCTGATAGCGGCTACGTAGCCGCCTGGGCCCGAGCCGATTACTACAACGTCGTATGTCATTTAATTAACCTTTTCGTTTCCAATTTCTCTTATTGCGCCGATCGTCATTACGAGGCGGCCGATCGTCGTTGCGGGGCGGCCGGTCGTCATTGCGAGGCGGCCGGTTATCGGGGCGTTGGTCCGTTCGGTTATCGGGCCTGTTATCGGGCCTGCGGGGCGGCTGATTGCCTTGTGGCGGGCCTCCCGGGCGGGGTCCTCCCTGGCCTTGTGCGGGTGGGCGAGGACCGCCGCCGCCGCCGGTATTTCGGTTTTTCTTCTTTTTCTTCTTGCGCCGTTTTTCATCGGGCGGCAATTCGATAGCGCCGGTAACGTCTTCGAAATCGAGCGGGCCGTCTTCATTGTCAGCAGACACTACTACTGTAACAGCTCCCAGGTCGGCAGGTTTTTCGCCCCGGCTGTTCATTTCCATTATTCCTTTCACATTGGCCAGCTCCAGAGCATACATTTTGCCTCTAGTCTTCTCATTTTCAAGAATATAAAACATAAGTCCCTTGAAAATGTCGGTTTTTACCAAAATAGCGGCGCCTACTTGCGTAAACAATTTTTCGCCGCCTCTGGGGAAATTATCGAGCGCATCGAGATAGGTATCCAGTTCGTAATTGAGGCAGCACTTGAGGCGGCCGCATTGTCCTGATAGTTTTGCCTGGTTAATGGCCAGGTTTTGATAGCGGGCGGCGGCGGTAGACACCGAGCGGAAGTCGGTGAGCCAGGTTGAGCAGCACAACTCACGGCCACAAGAGCCGATACCGCCAATGCGGGCCGATTCCTGCCGGGCGCCGATCTGGCGCATCTCTATTTTTACTTTAAATTCTTTGGCGTAATGGCGGATGAGTTCGCGAAAATCGACGCGGCCATCAGCGGTATAAAAGAAAGTGGCCTTGCGTTTGTCGCCCTGGAATTCCACATCCCCGATTTTCATATCGAGGCCGAGCATGCGGGCGATCGCGCGGGCGTGCACCATCGTTTCCTTTTCCAGCTCGCGGGCTTCCTGGAGGCGTTCCAGATCGCGTTCGTTGGCGCGCCGGATGACGCCGGTTATCACGGTATCTTCGCTGACGCGTTTCTTTTTCATTTGCAGGCGGACCAGTTCGCCGGTAAGGCTTACGCGACCCACGTCGTATCCGGTACCCGTATCTACCACCACCATATCGCCGGTAGTGACGCGCGCGGCGTTGTCGTCGCGGTAAAAACCTTTGCGGGAGCCGTTTTTAAAAGTCACTTCCACAATATCAACCGATTCAATATCAGCTATATCGAGGCTGGTCAGCCAGTCGAAAGTGTTCATGCGGTTGCAGCCGCCGCTGGCGCAGCCGCCGCTGCGGCACCCCATCGGTTTATCGTTGGAGGAGCCGCTTACAGAACAAGTACATCCTAAACATCCCATGTGGCGTTCAATTTATGATGACAGCGCAGCCGTTATGAGGCGGGGCTGAGCGCCGCGATCTTTCGTTTTATAATGTGATGCATTTGAATAGAAGCATCGAGAAACAACACCTTGGGATTGGCGTTGCGTTCGACGTGATAGCTGCAATCGTCAAACAACTGCGCTATCAGGGTTATCTGGTCAAATGCGATTACAGTGGTAAGTTTTTGTGCCGTCTGCAATTCTTCGGGCTGTAACCTTACCTGCGCGTTTCCTGTTACCAGGAGCGCCATGTATTCCCGCATAAAATGCAATGCATAACGCAGGAATTGTTTTTGTTTTTCGCGGCCGATGCCGGCTATTTCTTCCGACCAGCGCACGAGCTCTACGCCGTTGCCGCCGTAGGCTTTGCGCAGCCAGTCGAGTAGTTTTGTAGCGTAATCATTTTGGTGGTCGGCTGCCAATTTGCACGCCTCAAAAAAATTGCCGTTCGACAAATAGGCGACGCTTTCCGCCTCCCGTTGTCCGGCCACTTCTCGCCGCACCAGGCCTTGTACTACTTCCTCATCGTGAAGGGGATTGACCTTTACGAGTTGGCAGCGGGAGAGGATCGTGGGCAAAATGAGCTCCTGGTTTTCGGCCAGGAGGAAAAAAAGCGTTTGGTCGGGGGGCTCTTCAATCATTTTCAGCAGGCGGTTGCCTTCTTTGCCCAGGTATTCAGGCAACCACATGATCAAAATTTTATATTCTCCTTCAAACGTTTTGAGGCTAAGCTTTCGAATAATATTGACGCATTCCTCCTTGGTAATATTGCCCTGCTTGTTGTCGGCTCCGATGAGTTGCAACCAATGATTAACGTCGAAATACGGGTTTTCTGCGATGGCGCTGCGCCATTGGGGCAGAAAAATTTCACTGGTGGCATTTGTGCCGATGCTGGGAAAGGAAAAGTGGAGGTCGGGATGCAGCAATTTATCAACTTTGCGACAGGCGTTGCACAATCCGCAGGCGTCTTCCGGCCCCGGGTTTTCGCACAATACGTATTGCGCCAGCGCCAGTGCCAGCGCTTTTTTGCCGCTGCCGGCCGGGCCCAAAAAAAGCAGCGCATGCGGCAATCTCGACCCGGTGGCCATTTGTCGCAGCAGTTGCTTGGGGTATGTTTGTCCTATGACGTCGCTAAAGCGCATGTT
>JAEUUQ010000029.1 GCA_016787505.1 Saprospiraceae bacterium
GTATCCGATCAATTTGTTGCGCCGCAGGTAGGTATACATATTTTTCAAATGGGCATCGAGCAGGTCGTATTCCTGGAGTTCGAAATAGATTTTGAGTTGCAGGGTACGGGCGGTGAGGTTGTGGATAACATCCTTGTAATCAGCTTTTTGAAGCAGCAGCATAGCTTCGCGGTAGTGCTGCTGAGCGTAGTGGAGTCTGGCTGCATTGAGGCAGTAGGTGGCGTCGCGGTGCGCGGGGTCGAGTCTGTCGCGGTAGGAATGCACCAGCCAATCTGCCCAGGGCCAGTCTTTTAGCCGAAGGGCAATGCCGGTAGCGTTGTTGTACGTAAAACGCGAGATGCGGCCACCTTCGAGCAGCAATTCGCTTTCCAGTCCTTTTTTATACAGATGGAGCGCTTCAGCCAGGTAAATTTCACGGTTGTCGTTTATTTGCCGAATGCAATAATTGATGGCCAGCAGGAATAAGTCGCGCATTTCATCGGGAGGGAATTGCTCGAAATGAGTTTGCAAAGCCTGGTGGAAATCGGCGAAGCGTTTTTCGTCGGGGGGCAAATACAACGCCTGATAGCATAGATAATACAGGGAAACAGCGGGAATATCGCTGTACTTTGGTTGCCGCGCTTCAAGCAGTAAGGCTTCGAGCATGGGGATATGGTAGTCGGCCTGAAAAATAGCGCTGTGGGCCATAGTAAAGCAGGCCTGGCGCAGCCTGGCCGACAAAGTGGCTATTTGCAGGTGGTTCTCCAGGGTTTGCAAGTTGAGCGCCTGTGAGCGGCCGGCGGCGAGGCTTCGTTGGTATTGTTCGTTTTCGAGGGCATAGGCGCTGCGGTAGTAGGTTTCGTTGCGCCAGGGATGGTGTTCAAGTTGCTGGATAGACTGGCGTACGGCTTTTTTGTTGTGTTTATGCAGTTCGCGTTTGCGATAAGCGGCGGGAAGCAAGTAAAGCTGAGCCAGGGAGGTGGCGCGCCATTCTTCTTGCGACAGCCATTCTTCCAGCAGCTTAAGCAGGTAGCTCTGAACCAGCCTCAGTTTTTGGTCAGAAAAAGTTTCGCCGGGGTAGACGGCTTGGAATAATGCTTTTTTTTCCAATTCCAGATTCAACACATGCAGCCGCTCTTCGAGGTGGTCGAACAGCCTGAGCACATCTTCTCGCTGGTTGAAATATGGGCTTTGCAAGAACAAACGCGCCTTGCGCCGGTCTTTTGGCGTCAATTGTATGACCAACGCATGCAGTAGTTGGTTTTCTTTCAAAGCGATAATTGTTTTATTTATTCTACAATTATAGTAATTATTTTTTATAAAAAATTGATTTATAGATTTTTAATATTTAAAATAAAAATTTTAAGTCTACAAATTTGAAAAAATGTATTTGCCTCTTAATTGGATTGGTTGAATATTTGTAACATCAAAATAAAAAAATCAAAACCATGAATAAACTACTACTGATAGCTCTTTTGCTAATTCCACTCGGCGCCTGGAGCCAATGCGCCATTGTGGCCAATGTAAATAACACAGGCTGCGACAACAATGCCACGCCAACCGACCCCAATGACGATATATTTACTTTTGCGGTAACCGCAATGGGCAGCAATACCAGCCTGGGTTGGATTGCCAGTGTGGGCGGCACGGATATCGGCAGTGGTCTCTATGGCGTCCCGGTCGACTTTGGGCCGTTTCCCGTTAGCGGCGGGCCGGTTACAATCCTATTCAGGGACTCCGAAGAATCTTCGTGTACATACGAATTAGTACAGGAGCCGGTGAGCGGGCCCCTGATTTTGTGTAACGATGTCAATACGCTCACCTGCATACAACCTGAATTAATACTCAATTGCACGGTATCAGGTGCGGCGCCTTTTATGTATAAATGGTACGATCCATTTGGTCAACTGTTTGCATCTACTTTGAATCCCACTGTTTCCATGCCGGGTACCTACTTGTTAGAAGTAACCGATGCAAACGGTTGCGTATCGGGTGTATATGTGGATGTGCTGGAGGATACGGTTGTACCCCAAATCACAGCGAATATCATTACGCCGCCGGGTTGTGCGGGCGAACCTGCGGTAGCGGCTGTAATATCTCCTAGCGGTCCCAATTACATGTATTTATGGAGTAACGGTGTGACGGCGACGACCGTTCAATTACTAGCCCCCGGTACGTATTGCGTGACGGTAATTGATGTGAACAATGGGTGTGAGGCCACAGAATGTATAGTAATCACGCAGCCTCCTGTCATCGCCATAGAAGTGCCGGATGTTTACACCACCGATTGCCCCAACGAACCCGTCACGATAGGTCCTGTTACAGTGATTGGCGGCACATTACCCTTTGCGTATTCCTGGACAAATTCTTTGGGGCAGGTTATATCAACTTCGCCCACTGCGACAGTGTTGCCAGGCGTCTATCTGCTTGCCGTGACGGATGCCGCCGGTTGCATGGTTTGGACGGAAGCAATTGTGGAAAGTACGTTGACAGCGGAAGCGGGGCCCAATATAGTCATGTTGGACTGCCCTGGCGGCTCCATAACGCTCGACGCCACAGGTTCTACTTCCGGGCCGGATATTGTGTACGAATGGACGGGGCCAGGAGGTTTGCTCGGCAATTCACCGACCATTGATGTAAGCGAGCCTGGGACTTATCTATTGCGGGTGATCAATTCGGCGTTTTCTGATTGCGTGGCCACCGATATCATCATTGTGCAGCCCAGTTCTTTGGAGGATCTGATCATCGTAAATATGTTCAGTTGTACAGATTATTCACTGGGTGTCTCCAATGAGAATCATCCGCAATTAATATCCTACTGGACATACCCTGACGGCCATGTAGAAAATCAATACGTCATTCCTGCCAACCAAAGCGGATGGTACTACATCGATGTTTTTGACCCGGTCAGCGGCTGTAGCATTTCCGATTCGATTGAGTTGATCATAGACCCCTCCGTATGCACCGAATTGTCGGGCAGGGTTTTCGAAGACCTCAACGCCAACTGTGCCGATGACTCGGAAGTTGGCCTCGAAAACTGGATGGTTAGATTAGACAATGGTCAAAACGTGTATTACCGGGTGACGGACTCTACGGGGCATTACCATGCGGAGTTACCTATTGGCAACTACGAAGTGACCGTACAGCCACCGTTGGCGCTGTGGGATTTTTGTCAGGACATTTACTCTATTGCTCTTTTACAACCAGGAGAAAGCCAGGTGCTGGACCTCCCTGCGATCCCGGTTGAGTCTTGCGCTTCGATGACTGTTGATATCTCCACGTCGCTATTGAGGCGGTGTTTTACCAATTACTACTACGTCAACTACTGCAACGAAGGCACCGAAACAGCCTCTGATTCATACGTCGAAATCACCATAGACCCCTTCTTCTCTTATTTCTATTCGTCCATTCCGCTTGCCGGAATACAGGGTAATGTACTCCGCTTTGACCTGGGTGATGTAGCACCTGGTCAATGCGGGTCATTTACGTTGGTAT
>JAEUUQ010000398.1 GCA_016787505.1 Saprospiraceae bacterium
CCACCGTCAATGCTGCGGTACACGCCGTCGCCGTAGGCAACGGAGCGCTGGTTGTTGTTTTCGCCCGTGCCTACCCACACTACATTGGGATTGGAGGGATCGAGCGATACGCAGCCGATAGAATACGAACCTTCGCCGTCAAAAATGGGCGTATAAGTAGTGCCGCGGTTGGTTGTTTTCCAAACACCGCCGGAAGAAGAAGCTACGTAGTATTCGTTGTGATTGCGCGGATTAACGGCAAAATCGGAAATGCGCCCGGAGGTTACGGCCGGGCCGATAGAGCGGAAAGAAAGCCCGGTGAAGGTACCTGCGCTAAAGGGATCTTTTTTCTCCGGTTTTTTTTCTTCTTTTTTGGAAGTAGACGTCGCTCCTTTTTTTTGAGCAAAAGCAGGCGCTGCCGCGATCATCGCCACAAGTGCCAGCAGCCAAAGTTTTTTGTGCATGTCAGGTGTGTTATTTGTTAAATAAATAAGCCCCTAATATAAGCCATAGCCTGCATTTATTGATGTAAAAAACACTCACATTGATAATTGTTAGTAAAAACCTTGAGCTAAGTCATCTGTGCCAACCTGCAATAGGGGTTAATTTTGGGACAACCAAAGCTTATTGTTGAATCGACAATAAGTTGTATTCCTTCAGCCCTAACATTGAACAATCAATTAGTTTACAAAAACGACAGTCATGGACGCAACAGCTAGTGTAATCCAGGAAAAGGCTGAAAATGCCGTAAAAACAAAATACGTCTATTCTTTTCGCGAGGGAGATGGAAAAAACAAGCACTTGTTGGGCGGCAAAGGCGCCAACTTATGCGAGATGACCCAAATTGGGTTGAACGTACCTCCCGGCTTTGTCATCACAACGGCTACCTGCCTGGCTTACCTGGCGGATTCCAAGAGAGAATTACCCGACGGCGTGTTGGCGGAAGTACACGCCGAAATGGCTGAAGTAGAGCGAGCTTCCGGCAAACGTTTTGGCGACGCCCAAAACCCTCTGCTGGTCTCTGTTCGCTCCGGTTCCGCTATGTCGATGCCGGGTATGATGGATACCATCCTGAACCTGGGCCTCAACTCGCAGACCCTTCAGGGTATGATCAAACAGACCGGCAACGAGCGGTTCTGTTATGACGCCTATCGCCGCTTTATCCAGCTTTTTGGCAAGGTAGCGCTGGGCGTACCCGATGAAAAATTCGACGAGCATTTTGAAGAAGTGAAACATCGCGCAGGCGTCAAGGTCGACATTGGTTTGAGCGCCGACGACCTCAAAGACATCAGCGACCGGTTCCTGTTGGTCGTAAAAGAGCATACAGGCCGCCCGTTCCCCGAAGATGTATACGAACAACTCGAAATAGCCATCAAGGCCGTATTCAACTCCTGGATGGGCAAACGCGCCGTCGATTATCGCCGCGAGTTCAATATCACCCCTGATATGGCCAATGGCACCGCCGTCAACATAGTAGCGATGGTATTTGGCAATATGGGCAACGACAGCGCCACCGGCGTGGGCTTTACCCGCGACCCCGGCACGGGAGAAAACGTGATGTTTGGCGAATATCTCACCAATGCCCAGGGTGAAGACGTGGTGGCCGGCATCCGTACCCCGAAACCCGTTCATATGTTGGCCGAAGAAATGCCGGAAATGTACCGGCAGTTGGAAGACCTCCGCAATAAGCTTGAAAGCCACTACAAAGAAGTCCAGGACTTTGAATATACTATCGAAAAGCAGATACTATACTGTTTGCAAACGCGCAATGGCAAGATGAACGCCGCCGCCATGGTGCGCACCTCGGTAGAAATGGTCGGAGAAGGTCTGATCGATAAAGAACAGTCCCTGCTGCGCATTAAACCCGAGATGCTCGAACAATTGCTATATCCACGCCTCGATCCTAACCATAAAAAAACGCCGCTCGCGCAAGGTTTGCCGGCATCTCCCGGCGCTGCCTCCGGTCACTGCGTTTTTGACGCCGACCGGGCAGAATTGCTGGGCCGCGGCGGACAAAAAGTGATCCTCGTGCGCGAGGAAACGAAACCCGAAGATATTCACGGATTTTTTGCCTCTCAGGGCATCCTCACCAGTCGTGGCGGTAAAACCTCCCATGCTGCCGTGGTGGCCAGGGGTATGGGCAAACCCTGCGTAGCCGGCGCCGAAGGTATTTCGGTAGACGTGAAGCTGCGCCAGGCAGTCATCGGCGAAAAAATACTGCACGAAGGCGATTACATAACCATTGACGGCGGTACGGGCCTCGTATACCAGGGTGAAATTCCTACGGTAGAACCCACTTTCTCAAAAGAACTCGAAACACTGCTACACTGGGCCGACGAAGTGGCCCGTCTACAAGTGATGGCCAACGCGGATACCCCCGACGCCGCGCGCAAAGCCGTGGAATATGGCGCTATGGGTATCGGACTTTGCCGTACCGAGCGCATGTTCAATGCTTCTGAGCGGCTGCCCATCGTGATCGATATGATCCTGGCCAACAACACGGAAGACCGCAAAAAAGCACTCGAACGCTTGTTGCCTATCCAGCGGGAAGACTTCAAACAAATCTTCAAAGTGATGTCGCCGCGGCCAGTTACCATTCGCCTGCTCGACCCGCCTATCCACGAGTTTCTGCCCAGCGAAGAAGAATTGCGCGACGAGCTGGAGCATCTTACACAGCTTCGCACTACTGTATTGGGCGTAAACAACCTGTTCAGCAGCCTGCGGCTACTGGAAGCCAACCCGGAAATCGCCGCCGCCTCCCCCACTCCCTTCAATATGGAAGGCAGCGACCTGGTCAACCAGGCTATTATGAAAAAAGAACGCATGCTGAAAAAAGTGAAAGAGTTGTACGAAGTAAACCCGATGCTGGGGCACCGCGGCGTGCGATTGGGCCTCACTTATCCCGAAATCTACCGCATGCAGATACAAGCCATTCTCGAAGCCGAAGCAGAATGCCGGCAAGAGGGCATAGAAGTGAATCCGGAAATCATGGTACCGCAGGTTTGTACTGCCGAAGAACTGCAACAGGTAAAAGCGCATGTAGATTATCTGCAACAGGAAATAGAAAAGAGGAGAAACGTCAAGCTGAAATTCAAGTTTGGTTCGATGATCGAAGTAGTGCGCGCTTGTATGGAGGCCGACCAGTTGGCCAAAGAAGCCGATTTCTTTTCCTTCGGTACCAACGACCTCACGCAGGCCACCTTCTCGTTTTCGCGCGAAGACGCCGAAAACAAGTTTCTGCCTATGTATACGCAGCTAAACCTGCTTCACGACAACCCATTTGAAGTACTGGATACCCGCGGCGTAGGCAAGTTGATGAAAATAGCTGTGGAATGGGGCCGCAAAACCCGCCCTGACCTGAAGATAGGCATTTGCGGCGAGCACGGCGGACACCCCGAATCTATCAAGTTCTGCCACCATATCGGCCTCAACTACGTATCGTGTTCGGCGCCCCGCGTACCTATTGCACGCCTGGCAGCAGCACATGCCAAGCTTGGTGAAAAAACATATTAAGTAAACAGTGAACGGTGAACTGTGAACTGCTCTCTGATCTGTTCACAGTTCACTGTTCACTATTTACAATTTTGCAAACTCAAGTGCTTTCCCTATTTTGTCGCGCTAAGTTTCAATTTTCACCAACTATTAACTAATTGTTCTCAGGTATGAAAAAGCTTTATTTCCTTTTTGCACTGATCATCCTGGTCTTTGCCTGTTCACCCAAAACGACGGCGCCTGCCAAGCAGGATATGACAAAAAATGTGCCCAAGGTATCTTATGAAGCAGAAGTCAGCGCCCTTTTGCTGAAAAGCTGCGCTCCCTGCCATTACCCTGCTCAGGATGGGAAGAAAAAACCCTTTGATACTTACGAGGCCGCCAAAAACAATATTACGGATATCATTGCACGTGTAGAATTACCTCAGGACGATCCCAAGTTTATGCCTTTTAA
>JAEUUQ010000459.1 GCA_016787505.1 Saprospiraceae bacterium
ATATGGACGGTTCGGTAGAGCGGGTACTTGATTTTGCGGATTTGGGAGCCATTTTTGCTCAAAAAGTGCCTACTTTGCAAATCAATTTCCAAACCCTGGAGGGCGATTCGGTGACCGAAGCCATCGAGGAATTTGCCGACAATTACGATGCCGACCTGGTCATTATGTTATCGCCGCATTACGGATGGGTGGAAGGCCTCTTCCATCGCAGTCAAACCCGCAAGATGGCGCTGCATACCCGGGTGCCGCTCCTGGTGTTGAAGGAAAAGGAATAAACGCACCTGCATGGACATCCTTTACAACCGGGTATTTCTGCAACACGAAACCGGCCACCACCATCCCGAAAATGCCAAGCGGCTGGATTATTTCGCCGATTTCCCCGATACGCCTCTGCCCAATGGCGAATCGCTGCTGGGATTGGTACACCGCAGCGATTACATTGAAAGGGTAAAAGAAATGGGCCTTTGGGGCGGGCATCTCGACGAAGATACCGTAGTGGGCACGCTTAGCTATGAGACGGCTTGTTATGCCGTCGGCGCTGCGGTATTAGCCGCCGAGCAACAGGCTTTTGCCGTGGTACGCCCTCCCGGCCACCATGCTTACCCCGCCCGGGCTTCGGGTTTTTGTTTGTTCAATAATATTGCTATTGCTACCCAATACCTCGTAGACCAGGGCAAGCGGGTTTGCATCCTCGACATTGACGGGCACAGGGGCGACGGCACTTCTTTTATTTTTTACCCCACCGACAAGGTGCTTTTTTTGTCGCTGCATCAATACCCGGCTTTTCCTGGTAAGGGGTTTGTGGACGAAATAGGCGAGGGGAGGGGTTTGGGGTTTAATATCAACATCCCGCTGCCGCCCGGCGCTGCCGATGATATTTTTCTCGATGCCTTGCAGCATTATTTGCCGGTAATGCAGGCTTTTCAGCCCGACGTAGTAGCGGTGTCAGCGGGATTTGACGCGCATCGCTACGACCTGTTGCTCGACCTCCACTTGTCTGCCAATGCCTATTATTCGGTAGGTAAATGGCTTGGCGAGCGATTTCCGCGTATCTTTGCCATATTGGAGGGCGGTTATAATATCGAAGAAATGCCAAGGTGTCTGCTCAATTTCGTAGCCGGCATTGAAGGCAAGCAGATGGCTTATGAAGCCGATTTTTCTACCTCGGGCCTGCGGGTTTGGGAAACCTACGAGATGTATCTGCACGCCGGCATGGCCAAGCTGGAGCCTTATTGGAAGTTTTAGTATTTTCACCATAACATGCGCAAGCAACTCGAACGGCTTTTTCAACCTGCTACCATTGCTGTGATTGGCGGCACCGACCGCGAATCGAGTCCGGCTTTTCCATTTTTAAAAAACCTGCTCGACAAAGGTTTTGGCGGGCAGATCATACCCGTAAACCCCAAACACCGGCAGGTGGGAGGGCTTACTTGTTATAGCGCTATCGGCAAAGTGCCTGTGAAGGTAGACCTGGCTATCGTGGCTACACCTGATTATGCCGTATTAAAAGTAGTAGAAGAATGCGGCCGCGCCGGTGTCGGCGGCCTGATAGTGGCGAGTTCACCGGGCGACAACCTGGCCGAGAAGGAGGCCAACCGCGAGGCGATCAGCCGGCTGGCCAGGCGCTACGGCATGCGCCTGTTGGGGCCTCAAAGCCTGGGTTTTATCAATACCAACCACAAACTCAACGCCACCCAATCGCGCCAGGAAACGCGCAAGGGCAACCTTGCCTTTATCACGCAAAGCGGTTCTTTGGGTTTGTCGGTATTGGACTGGGCCGTTGAGCACCGCATAGGGTTTAGCTATTTTGTTTCGTTGGGAGAGACTGCCGACGTCAATTTTGACGACCTCATAGATTACTTCGGTTCTGATTCGCACACCTCGTGTATCCTGATTTATATGGAGCACCTCAGCGAAGCCCGGCGGTTTATGAGCGCAGCCCGTGCATTTGCCCGCACCAAACCTATTATCGTATTAAAAGCAGGCAGGATAACGGGCAATAGGGAAGAAAGCTCCTTCGACGCCGCTTTTCGCAGGGCAGGCATCATCAGGGTAGAAACAGTAGCCCAACTATTCAATTGCGCGCATTTTCTGGCTTTGCAGCCGCGCCCCTTGGGCAATCGCCTGGCAGTGATCACCAACGCCGACGGCCCCGGCGCCCTGGCGGCCGATTATTTGCGCCTTCACGGCGGGAAACTCGCCGCGCTGGAAGAAACTACCCTGCAGCAATTGCGCGAAATAAGCCCTTCGCCTTATCCCGTAGTGAATCCCGTCAACCTTTACAAATTTGACACCCCCGAGGCATATGCAAAAGCCCTGACCCTCTGTCTGCAAGACCCGCAGGTAGACGGCGCCTTGCTGGTACTCACGCCCTTATTCGTCACCCAGCCGGAAGCCGTGGCGGAGGCCGTTGTCGAAGTGGCCCAACACACCTACAAACCGGTGATGGCCTCATGGATGGGCGAACGCGAGGTGCGCAAAGCGCGTTATGTGCTGGAAGCGGGCAAAATACCCAACTACCGCTTTCCGGAAAGCGCAGTGGACGCCTTCCTGCGAATGTACCGGCACCATCGCAACCTGCAACTGCTGCAGGAAGCGCCGCCGGCTACGCCTGCCGAATTTACGCCCGACAAAGACCGCGCGGCTCGACTTATACAAGCGGCCATGTCAGCGGGTCAAACCGAACTCGACCAGGACATCTGCCGGCAGTTGCTGGATTGCTACCATATTCCCATGATCGAAGGGGCCAATATGGCGGAGTACTACCCCTTGCTTTTTGGCTCGAGGAAAGACCCCACATTTGGGCCAATCATCCGCTTCGGACTTGGCGGCCCAGGCGCGCACGTATACCGCGATTGGCGCCTGGGGCTTCCTCCGCTCAATATTCCGCTGGCGCGCCGCCTCATTGAAAACACCCGCATTTACCCCCTACTGTGTGGAGAAGGCGGCGGCGGTGGCGTCAATATGGAAGAGCTCGAAGAACTGCTATGTCGTTTTGCCTATCTGGTGATGGATTATCCGGAAATCAACCGGATCACCGCCAACCCCGTACTCCTCAACCGGAAAGGCGGCGGGGTCGCTTCTGTAAAAATGGAGCTGGAGCCTGCCGGATTTCAGCGGGGCGCCCGCCCATACGACCACCTCGTCATATCGCCTTATCCGGCGTATTACCGCAGACAGGTAACGCTCAAAAGCGGCAAACCCGTAGTGCTGCGGCCGATTCGCCCCGAAGACGAAGAAATGGAGATCAAAATGTTTGAACTCCTCTCCAAAGAGACCTTATATTTTCGTTTTTTTGGGTACGTGCCCAAATTGACCCACGAATTTATAGCCCGCTTTACGCAAATCGACTACGACAGGGAGATGGCCATCATTGCCGAATTGGAAGAAAACGGCGAAAAAAAGATGATCGGCGTGGTGCGCATCATTGCTGACGCCTGGAAAGAAAGCGCCGAATACGCCATCGTAGTAGCCGACCCCTGGCATGGACAGGGGCTGGGTAGCCTGCTCACCGATTTTATTCTCGATATCGCCCGCGATATGGGCTTTCAAAAAATTACCGCCAACGTATTGGCCACCAACAAGTCGATGCTGCGGTTGTTTGAACGCAGGGGGTTTTCTATCCGGCGTGAAGATTATGAAGTATATTACGCCGAACTTCCACTCGTGCAATCTCAATAAAGCTTTTTATGTCATGATATATGTGTTATTTGTAATTGGCTTTGTACTCCTGATCCAGGGCGCCAAATGGTTGGTAGGCGGCTCCAGTCTTGTAGCCCGTTGGTTTGGCATTTCAGAGTTGGTTATCGGCCTTACGATTGTCTCGATGGGCACTTCAATGCCCGAGCTCACCGTCAATCTGCTGGCCAGTTTCAAGGGCAGCGCAGATATCGCCATCGGCAACGTATTGGGCAGCAACATTGCCAATGTATTGCTCATATTGGGCGCCACGGCGGCCATTGCGTCTTTGCCGGTGAGGCGCAGCACCCTGATCAACGAAATTCCTTTTTCGCTGGCAGCCGCGTTGCTTATCGGCTTTTTGGCGAATGTGACTATCGGCGCCAATGGCCTGTCGAAGTTGGAAATCAACCGGATAGAAGGAGTTATTGTCTTATTTTTTTTCCTGCTTTTTATAGTATACACCTACGACCTGAGCAAGCAGGATACGTCGTTGGAGGAAGCTCCTGTGCGCGACCCTTCTGAAAAAGGGTGGAAGGCTGCGTTGAGTATTGCAGGGGGCGCCCTGGCTTTGTTTTTAGGTGGTAAATGGGTAGTAGAGGGCGCCGTCCACCTCGCGCAAATGATTGGCATGAGTCAAGCTTTCATAGGTCTTACGGTGATAGCCATCGGCACCTCCCTGCCGGAATTGGTCACTTCCGTAGTGGCTGCCCGTCGGCAAAGCGCCGATATCGCCATAGGGAATATAGTGGGGTCTAATATCTTCAACCTGCTTTTCATCCTGGGCGTCAGTGCCAGCGTGAGAGCGCTGCCTTTTCAGGATCTATCCAATATTGACTTAATGGTAGTCATCTTTGCCAGTACGCTGCTGATCGTTGCACTAATCACCACCCGGAAAATGCATATCACCCGCGTGCACGGCTTTGTTTTTTTGACGCTTTATGTGGCGTATCTTTGGTATCTTGTTTCAAGGGGGTGAGGTTCTCTGTTGTCGGTTATCGGTTCTCGGTTGTCGGTTGTGGGATGTGATGGATAACACATTATACCAGGCTTTTCAGCGTAATCCAGCACTCGCCTTCCTCGCGGGAGTCCAGGATTTCGAGCAGGGGGTTGTAAAGGGCGCAAACCAAATTGTCGCCCAAAATCTCGACAAGAATCACCACGCCCACACCGTAGCCGTTCCAGAGGAACGATATCTTTGGTGTGCCGGGCATGGCACTACACTAACAGGTGAGCAAGATACGCAAGTATCGAGTAAGTCCTGAGGGGGCCAACTGACGGGAACCCCATATCCAAAGCCAAGGGTGTTTCGGGTGACTGAAAATCTGAAGGAA